>NZ_JBNLYE010000214.1:0-6972 GCF_050172095.1 Bacillus sp. GMs2/2 | reverse complement strand
ATTACAATAGTTTGAAAAACTGAAACTTAATATTTTTCGACAATACATACAGAATGTTTTTGTCTTTTCGTATTTCTTAATAATTGAGTTTGATAAGATTGCTCAATTAACTTTTATTATAAAAACTATGAAGGAAGTGATTTTAGTATGGAAACGCTCGAATTGGCACGAATACAGTTCGCATCAACAACGATTTTCCATTACTTTTTTGTTCCGCTGTCAATTGGTTTAGCTTTTATTATTGCGATCATGCAAACGTTGTATGTGGTAAAAGGGCAAGAAGTATATAAGAAGATGGCAAAGTTTTGGACGCAATTATTCCTTATTAACTTTGCGGTAGGTGTAGTAACAGGTATTTTACAAGAATTCCAGTTTGGTATGAACTGGTCAACGTATTCACGTTTTGTAGGTGATGTATTTGGTCCATCACTTGCGATTGAAGGATTACTGGCATTTTTCATTGAGTCTACATTCCTGGGGTTATGGGTATTCGGTGAGGATAAATTACCGAAGCGAATTCACTTAATGTGTATTTGGCTCCTTTCAATTGGAACGATGTTATCAGCATTCTGGATTTTAACTGCAAGTGCATTTATGCAGTCACCTGTCGGGTATGAAATGGCAGCTGATGGTCGTGCGCAAATGAATGATTTCTTAGCCATTATTCAAAACCCACAACTATGGGTACAATTCCCGCATACAATTACAGCGGCAATTGCAACAGGTGCATTCTTTATTGCTGGTGTAAGTGCATGGAAAATTACAAAAGGACGAGAAACTGTAGTATTTAAAAAATCTTTCCGAATTTCTATCATTGTTGGAACAATTACAACGGCGCTTGTATTATTCTTCGGTCATGCACAAGCGCAACAATTAATTAAGACACATCCAATGAAGATGGCGGCAGCTGAAGCGCTATGGAATACAAGTGAGGATCCAGCACCATTTACAGTATTTTCGAAAATTGATACAGAGAAGAAAGAAAATTCGTTTGAAATTCAAATCCCTTATATGCTAAGTCTATTATCGTATGATAAGTTTAGCGGTCAAGTTGAAGGGATGAATCAAATTCAAAAACAATATGAGGAAAAATATGGACCTGGAGATTATATTCCTCCAGTGCATACAATGTTTTGGAGTTTTAGAGCGATGGTAATGAGTGGAACATTCATGCTTCTTCTAGGAGCTTACGGATGGTTCTTATCAAGAAAAGATCGTTTAGCTGAAAAAACGTGGTATTTAAAATTAATGGTGTATGCAATTTCTCTTCCATTCATCGGTAATACAGTAGGGTGGATTATGACTGAAATGGGTCGTCAACCTTGGGTTGTATTTGGTGTAATGAAAACAGAAGATGCTGTATCACCAAATGTAACATTCGGTGAAGTATTATTCTCACTTATTTCATTCACATCAATGTATTTAATTATGGGTGGAATTTGTGTGTACTTATTTGTTCGTACCATTAAGGGCCACAAGAATAAGAAAACGAAAAAGGATTATCAAAGCCATGATCCATTTGATAAGGAGGAAGAGTATGTTATCTCTTAATGAGTTATGGTTTTTAGTTATTGCAATCTTATTTGTTGGATTCTTTGTACTGGAAGGTTTCGACTTTGGGGTAGGAATGGTTTCGAGGTTTTTAGGAAAGAATGATTTTGAAAAACGAGTTTACTTAAATACAATAGGACCGTTCTGGCACGCGAATGAAGTATGGCTTGTTTGTGCTGGCGGAGCGATGTTTGCAGCATTTCCGCACTGGTATGCAACTTTATTTAGTGGTTTTTATATTCCATTTGTATTTATGCTTCTTGCTTTAATTTTAAGAGGTGTTTCTTTTAAATTTCGCGCGAAAATAGATAATCATAAATGGAAGAGTGCATGGGATTGGGGGATGTTTATTGGAAGTATGTTACCTCCTATCCTTTGGGGAGTTGCGATTGCAAACTTTATGGTAGGTGTACCTATTGATGAGAGTAAAAATGTTGTAGGTGGATTCTTGCAATTACTTCATCCATTTGCGTTACTTGGAGGAGTAATGTTTCTCCTGCTATGTATTGTTCACGGATTACAATTTCTTACGATACGTACAACTGGTAAATTGAGAGAACGTGCACGAATTGCTGCAATAAAAATTGCACCATTTTCATTAATTACACTTCTTGTTTTTGCTGGTGTGGGGTTATGGAAAACCGACATTTTCACTGCTCATGGAACAGAATGGATTATGGTGCCAATCGGAGCTTTTGTAGCACTATTAGTGTCCACTTTATTAAATAAAAGAAGAAGAGATGGTTGGGCTTTCTTTATGACGAGTTTAACAATCATTTTACTAAGTGCGAGTGTATTTATCGGTATGTTCCCACGTGTTATGATTAGCTCTTTAGGAGCAATGAATGATTTGACAATTTACAACGCAGCATCAGGAGCTTATGCATTAAAACTTATGACTTACTTTGCGATTGCTATTTTGCCTTTCGTTATCGGAAGTCAAATATGGAGTTATTATGTATTTAGACAACCTGTTAAGTCAGACAACGATTTGGAGTACTAATGAAAAGAAAAAGAGGACTTCCGTCTTATCCCGGTAGCCGTATTTTATATGTAGCGTTAACGATTATTAGTATTTTAGAAGCTTTTAGTATTATTGCGCAAACAATCTTTTTAGCACGAGCTATTACGTTTTTATTTCATGGAGAGACAGTACAAACAATATTAAGTGAAATTGTTTATTTTGGTATCGCGTTTGCAGCGCGTCACATAGTAGTTCGAACATCACAAATATTAGTGGAACGTTTTGCTGAAAAAACAGGGTCGTTACTAAGAAAACAACTAATAGAGGCATATTTCACATTAGGTCCAAGGTATGTTCAAACTGTTGGAACTGGTCATCTGGTTACCTTATCAATTGAAGGGATTGAGAAATTTAAAACATATATTGAATTAACGATTCCTAAAATGATTAGAAGTAGCATCGTTCCAGGTCTAATTGCACTATACGTTTTTACGCTAGATATTGAGTCTGGAATCATTTTAGTTGTAACGATTCCTATCGTGATCATATTTATGATTCTTCTCGGATTAGCAGCGCAAAAAATGGCAGATAGTCAGTACGAGATATATCGTGTACTTTCGAACCATTTTGTAGATACGTTAAAAGGTTTAGAAACATTAAAGTATTTAGGGAAAAGTGAACAGCACGAAGGAAAGATTGAAAAAGTAAGTAAAAGGTATAGAAAAGCAACGATGCGTACTTTGCGAGTTGCTTTTCTTTCTTCTTTTGCATTAGATTTCTTTACGAGTTTATCAATCGCGTTTGTGGCAGTTGGATTAGGGATACGTTTAATAGATGGAACGATTATACTATTACCAGCCCTTACAATTTTGATTTTAGCTCCGGAATATTTTCTGCCGATTAAACAAGTGGGAGCAAATTATCATGCGACATTAGATGGACAAATTGCGATGGAGCAAATAGAAGAGATTTTGCAACAACAAAAAGGAATACAAAAGAAAGATTTAAACGAAGACATAGTATGGAATGCCTCTAGTAGCTTGAAATTACAAGATATCAAAGTTAATAATACTGAATCTGAAAAGGCTATATTAGAAAGGATTAATTTTACTTGGGAAGGTAACGGTGCTATTGGTGTTATTGGTGAAAGTGGTGCAGGCAAATCGACGTTAATCGACGTATTAGCAGGTTTTTTATCTCCTTCGAGTGGAAAGATGTTAGTAAATGGTCTAGAAGTTGATGGATCTACTCGTGAAGATTGGCAAAAAAATATCGCTTATATTCCGCAGCAACCTTATATTTTTCCGCTTTCATTAAAGGATAACATTCGTTTTTATGAAACAAATGCAACAGATGAAGAAGTTGAAAGAGTTATTAATGAAGTCGGCCTTCGTTCACTCGTTACATCACTTCCAAATGGGATGCACGAAAGAATTGGGGAAGGTGGACGTATGCTAAGTGGCGGACAAGAACAGCGTGTTGCTATGGCGCGTGCGCTTTTAAGTAAAAAACCAATCATTTTATTAGATGAGCCTACGGCACATCTTGATATTGAAACCGAATTTGAAATAAAGCAAGCGATGTTACGTCTATTTAATGGAAAGTTAGTATTTTTAGCAACCCACCGTCTACATTGGATGAAACAAATGGACCATATTCTTATTTTAAATAAAGGGGAAATGAAAGAAAGTGGGACGTATGAAGAACTTTTAGAGAATGAGACATTACATTTTCATAGGGAAGAGAGGGGAGAGAAATGAGTAACTGGGTTAAACCTTATATAAAACAAAATAAAGGTAGAATGACTTTAACTATTTTCCTTGGTCTTCTTGGAGTTAGTTCAGGAGCGATGTTACTTTTTATTTCAGGTTATTTGATCTCAAAATCTGCCCTTAGACCAGAAAATGTAATGGCTGTATATGTTCCTATTGTTGCAACAAGAGCGTTTAGTATAGGGCAAGCTGTATTTCATTATATAGAGCGCTTAGTTGGACATGATGTCGTACTACGTATATTAGAAAAAATGAGAACGAGGCTATATAGAATAGTAGAACCACAGGCGTTATTTTTCCGTTCTCGATTTCAAACGGGTGATATGTTAGGAGTGTTATCCGAAGATATAGAGCATTTGCAAAACCTATATTTACGTACAATATTTCCTAGCATATTAGCGCTAGTTGTTTATAGTATCTTCGTACTTGTTATCGGTGCATTTGATTTTGTTTTTGCACTTATTGTAGGTTGTATGTTAGCTATTATCGTTTTTCTTCTTCCGTTTGTATCATTACTTTTGATGAAGAAACATCATGTTACTTTAAAGCAAGGAAGAAACCGTTTGTATCAACAACTGACAGATGCTGTTTTTGGATTATCTGATTGGCAAGCAAGTGGTCGTAAAGATGAATTTATTAATGAGTATGTAAAACAAAATGATCAGTTGTTAAAAATCGAAAAGAGAGTGAAACGCTGGTATCATATTCGGGACAGTATCATTCAATTAGTAGTAGGTATTGTAGTTATTTCGATGATCATATGGACTGGTAATGAAGCGGCAAGTGAACAAATTGCTCCTACAGTTATCGCAGCTTTCGTATTAATGACTTTATCTGTAACGAACGCGCTTATTCCTATTGCAGATGCCATCGATCGAATACCGTCGTATGTAGAATCTACCCATCGTCTTAATGGCGTAGAAAGTGATAGTGTTTTACATGATGAAACGGATTTGCATGGAGAGAAAGATTATATTGAACCAAAACATGTAGATATTGAACTGAATCACGTATCGTATAGTTATCCAGATAGTAATGAGATTGTATTAAAAGATGTATCATTACAAATAAAAGCAGGGAAGAAAATTGCTATTTTAGGGAGAAGTGGCACAGGGAAATCTACTTTACTAAAATTGTTAACAGGGGCGTTAAGCCCAGTAAATGGCCAAGTTGTACTAAATGGTGAACGAGCTCATACGAATCTTTTATCTAAATATATTTCTGTATTAAATCAAAAGCCCCATTTGTTTGATACGACAATTGGAAATAATGTACGAATTGGCAAACCAGAGGCGACGGATGAAGAGATATGGAAAGCTTTAGAGAAAGCACAATTAGCTTCACATGTTACTTCTCTTCCAGACGGATTACAAACAAAAATGCATGAAATGGGAAAGCGGTTTTCTGGTGGGGAAAGACAAAGGGTTGCTTTTGCTAGAACTCTTATGCAAGAAACACCAATTATTGTACTTGATGAACCGACTATCGGTTTAGATCCAAAAACAGAATTGTCTTTAATTGAAACAATGTTTTCTGCAACGGAAGAAAAGACGGTTATTTGGATTACGCACCATCTTGTAGGAATAGAACATGTAGACGAAGTTATATTCCTTGATCGTGGCCAAATTGTCATGCAAGGTAGTCATAAACAACTTCTGAAAGAAAATGAAAAGTATCGTAAACTTTATGAGTTAGATAAAGGAATATAATTTGAATAAGCAATAATTGTAAAAATAGCTACGCCTAATGGTGGAGCTATTTTTTGTTAGATTGCAGGTGTATATGATTGTTACGAATTAAAAATGAATTTCATATTATACATATAATGGAGGGGATGTACATGAAGGAGCAATATAAAATCATTGTTTTAAGTGATGAATTATCAGGGGATAGGATTCGAAATACGTTAGACAAAAATAAATGTAAAACAATAGTTCATGTTGTGGACGTTTCAGATGTTGTTCGTCTAGAAAGTTCTTTTCAATATATAGTCATTTGGAGAGGGGACGCAGAAAAACTTACAAATGATTTGATAAATAGGGGCGTGCAAAGTTCAAAAATTATTAATTTAACAAAATACATGTATGAATGGAAGGATAAATTAATTTCTATCTATCAAATAAATCCGGATCTTATGTCTTTATACATTTCTATGAAAAAAGCAAAGAGTGATCCGACGTATGAATTGTTTGCTACCGGTTTGTCTTATCCACATTGTGGCATAAGTACGGAGCTTCTCTCAAAAAAGTCAATAAAATTAACACTTCCATCGCAAGATCTATACTATGATTATTTAATAGCGTCACAACTTTTATCAAACAATCATTCATTTCAATATTGTTTAATAGGAATAGCCTATTTCTCGTTTTACTTTGATATGTCGTTATCATCTGAATCATATAGAATTCACAAAGTATATTATCCATTGTTTCAAGATGGTCATCATACTGTAGTTCACTCTCCTCTACCCACTGATGGATTCTCCCATCTAAATACTCCGAAACCACTTCTTTCTATTTTTAATTTGCATTTTGAATATATTTTATTAGATGAACTAAAAGATGAATCATTGATACTGCCTTGGATAAATGCTGAGTGGAATATCACTCCTCTTCACATTCCTTTTGAAGAACACGGGAAAATAAGAGCAGCTTCACATGCTAAATTGGCGTATCCTCAAACTTT
>NZ_JBNLYE010000213.1:0-7025 GCF_050172095.1 Bacillus sp. GMs2/2 | reverse complement strand
CATAACTTTAATATTGCCTTTGTTTCTTTGTGATCAGAATCCCCCATTAAAACCAACCCTATCCTTTATTTTCAAATATTTTGATTTTAATTCCAATAATAAGAAGATTATACCATTTACAAGTTTAATAGTCTATTTTTTCTAAAAATTAAATAAACATATCCCCTCAATATTCAGATAAACATAATAACTTTTTTCGTTTCATCTTCAAAGTCAATAATGGGTCCTGTTAGAACCGCTACATTACCAATCGATTAGATCCCGTGACCAATAAAATCCATCTTAAATTCTTCCCACTTTAATTTATGTAATGATATAATAACACTAAATTTTCAACACGTGCTTAATAGATTGGGGACTTATAATGGATAAGCCTCTCACTGCATTACAAACTATTATTATACATATGAATACAAATGAGCATTGGCATGATTTTATTTGTTACTGTCAGCATCGCCAAGCGGGACTTCGAAAATTAGCTTTTAAACATTTAGGGACATTTATTACAAATGCAAAAAAATAGGAATCAAAAGTTCAAGAAGAGTTTGCCATTTCGCTGTTTACTATTTTAGATGCATTAAACGAAAAAGATGAGGTCTTAACTTTCTCACTAAATAGTTTTCTAATTGACATTCTATATAGATGGACAGAAAACAACCCATTTGATTCAAGACCTTTTAGATGGATAGGAATTTATATGGACTCTAGCAATAAAGAAGACGATTTAGAAAAATCCCTTCGAAAAGCGATTGAATTAGGTGGTGATACCGAACAAGAAGCCATGATATACCTAGTTTCTAATTACATCAATACTTTAGAATTTGGTACACATGAATTCCCTTCAGGTTATTGCGGAGATTTAAGCGAATGCATAGAAAAACTTCCCTATATGCTTCAATTAATTGATAGAATTCAGAATAAGAACATAAAGGAGCAAAACATTGGGCAAATACAAGAACGACTACACCTTATTCTAGATTGGTTAAAACATATACAAACTCCAGTAGATGCTGTTCGTACATGGAAAAAAGAACAAACTAAGGCATTAGAAAAGGTCATTGTATATTATTTACACAACAGCTTAAGTCGTTAATTCATCTACCATTTCAATATAAAAAAGAGGATTTTCATACAGTACTAGAAAATCCTCTTTTTATATTTATCCCACATTAGCTTGCAGTAAAACTCCCCACTGATTATAGTTTCACTTTATTTTAATCCTTTAATTAAAGGTGACGCTTCCCCACTATGGAAAATCCATAAGTCATGAAGTGATCTCGTACATCCGACATATAGTAACTTTGCATCATGTTTTGTGTTTTTGTAATGTTCCTCATCCACATCAATTAAAAGCACCGCATCAAATTCTAAACCTTTCGCTAAATAGACAGGTACTACTGATATACCACCTTCATATTTACTTTGGTTTGCTTCAATTACGTTTACCGTTAATCCTGCATTTGTTAATTTCACATATATATCACGGCATTCATCTTCTGTTCTTCCGATTACTGCAATTGTTTTCACATCTGCATTTTGCAAATGTTTTACCGTCTTCACAATTTCAGTAAATTGATTTTCGGCATGAATTACTTTCACATCTTCTCCACTGCGGAAGACTGGTGTTGCGAGTCCTACTGGGATTTCTGCATTTTTAATTATTTCATTTGCAAATTCAATAATTTCTTTTGTAGAACGATAACTTCTTGTCAATTCATAATAACCGGTTTCTTGGAATACTTCCTTAAAAGCATTCCAATCTTCAATTCCTTGGTAATCATAAATCGCTTGCGATAAATCACCTAATATAGTGAAAGAATTACCTAATGTAATTTCTTTTAATGCATAAATTTGGAAAGGCGAAAAATCTTGCGCTTCATCAATAACAACGTGATGAAACTTCTGCCCGATTTCAATCCCTGTTATACGATGATGTATGTATATTAAAGCTGGTAAATCTTCTACATACACTTCTTTTTTACGACAACTCTTTTCTGTTTCTTTAACAAGTTCTTCAGGTAATACCTCAAGTATTTCTTTACTTTTTACTATTGAACTATACAGTGAAAGAGCACTCATTTTCGGCCAAAACTTCATATATGCGTTGAGTCTCTTAGTCGCTTCTTTTTTAAGTAATTTTTTCTCGTTTGTTTCCCCGAATTTTTTAAGTTCAATTTCAATCCAGCGCTTCATTCGTCCTACTAATCGTTCTCTTCTTTTCTGTAAAGGATAATGTTTATATTCAACTTGCATCCATTTTTTAATATCTTCTACTGGAATAATCGCTCTATCCCACGCCTCAAAATCTTTTGTCGGAACTAACTCATTTTCAAATTGGATCATTCTCTCTTCAATAAACGTCTTAAATTCCAACGTACCCTTTAATTTACCTAGCATTACCTTCTTTTCATCACGATTAATTGAAAATGCTTCTTTCAATTTTTCTTCTGTCTGCTTTAGTTTCACTGAATCATCTAACGTACGTAATGCCCAATCCGGAAACGTTGTTTGACTAATATTCCCTACACCTAATTCAGGAAGTACACTCGAAATATAGTCTAAAAACAGACTATTCGGCGCAAATACGATCATTCTTTCTGCTTCTAATTGTTCACGATATTCATAAATTAAAAAAGCAAGGCGATGTAAAGCAATTGTTGTCTTTCCGCTCCCTGCAACCCCTTGAATAAGTAATGGTAAATTTCTTTCCGCTCGAATAATATCATTTTGTTCCGATTGAATTGTTGAAACAATATCCTTTAGCTTATTATCTTTATTCTCACCTAATCGATATAGAAGAAAATCATCGGCATGGGATACATCTTCATTTCCTTTTACATATGTATCAACAACACGTTCAAGTTCTCTTTTTCGAATGGAAATGTTTCGTTTTAAATACACATCACCTTCTACTAACCCATCTGGTGATTGATAAAATGCTAATTCTTCTCCACCGGTAAATGAATAAAACATACTTGCGACAGGCGCTCGCCAATCAATAATGATTGGCTTCATCGTGTCCATATCCGAAACCCCTACTTTTCCGATATAAATCGGCATAACTTCTTCTTTTCCATCTTCCTGAAAATCTAACCTTCCAAAGTACGGCTCTTGCACACCAATACGTAAGTTTTGTCTATTAGACTCCCTCATACTTTCAAGAATTTGCTCTTTAAAATCTTCTCCATAATAAACCGGGGTTTTTTCAAGCTTATCCAATTGCTCATCCATCGTATGTAAAGTATCCTTCATTTTTTGTAACTCATCTTCAAATATGTTGCTCATTTCGACGATTCCCTCCTGTCCGTTCTAATTTTTCAGTCGAAGTATCATTGTATTAAAAACCCAATCATAAAGTCAATAGTTTCCATTTAAATTTTCCGAAAAAACTTACTTTTCATCTTTCTAATTTAAAAAGAATATGCAACATCTAAATCACACAAATACACATATAGTATAGTGATGCATACAAAAGATACTACTTTCTATTTGTCTCCTATTTAATTTATCTATTAAAAAACATTGTAAAAATGAAAGACTTTAATCAATGGGCGTTTTACTGCCCACAAATAGTAGGAGAAATAAAAGTAAAGGAGGCTCTTCAAATGAATGTCGCGAAAAAGAAACCGTTAAAGTTATATTTACTTATTTTTGTATTCACTGTTTTGGCCAGTGGGTGGATTGGGGTATTCCTAGATTCTCTTCTAACAAATCAACCTGAAGGAAACACTTTAGGTATGGGATTATGGCTAATATTACCTTTCCTCGTAAGCATTTCACTTAGAGTTATTAGCCGAGATTGGAATGATTTTGGCATCAAGCCAAATTTGAAAGGAAATTTTATATGGTATTTCACTGCACTACTTATTTATCCATTTGTTACAGTAATAACGATAAGCATATCACTCATTTTTGGAATAGCTCATATTTCTAGTTTTGATATATCCACGTTATTGTCACTCATAGTCATGTCTACTATTGGTAACTTTATTAAAAACATTTTTGAAGAGTTTTCTTGGCGGGGTTATTTAACTCCAAAGTTGATTGAACTAAATCTAAACGATTGGTACATTTATATTATTTCTGGTTTCATTTGGGCACTTTGGCATGCTGCTTACTATCTAGTCTTTTTACCAAATGAGTATTTTGAATCTATCTCAAGATTAAATATGCTTCTATCTGGCTGTATCCTTATGGTTTGTTGGTCAATTATGTATGTTGAAATATATAGACTTACAAAATCCGTCTGGCCATGTGTTATCATGCATGCAATCGAGGATGCTGTTCCTACTGTTTTAGTTACAATAACAGGGATTATTACTCTTACAAACAGTAGTGATTTTTGGTTAAATCCTATTAGCGGGGTCGCTGCTACTGTTTTATTTCTCGGAATTGGAATCGTACTAAGAACTATAAGAATAAAAAGAGAACGACAATTATTCACACAATAAAAAGCAGATAATGAATTCGTCATTATCTGCTTTCCAATTTTTAAAACTACCTTATTATATTTTTTGATACATAAGCCAGTCACCAGAGTCTATCACTTTCTTTAACATCTTTTTATCCTGAGCGATATACACATATGCCTCAATTTCCCTATCAGCAACATATACTGTTTGCGTGATTCGATTATATAAATCAGTCTCCGCATTGCCTGTATATTCTTCTAGTTCATCTAACTTACACAATATCTCATCATTTACTACATAAATTTCTCCATACACCTGTTCTTCAATCGAATAAGTCATGGCTGGATATCCTTCGTTCGTATCAAATAATTTTCCATATGTCCAAGCTCTGTCTGCGATGCATGTTGCACCTAGCATATAATGAGCATTCGTTTGTCCTCTTCTTAACGTTCCATAAACGAAAACATGATACATAAATTCTTATCCCCTTTATATGCCTCTACTTTCTTATTTGTAAATAAGCACGAATCATAAAGTAACTCACTTCATTCGGAAGCTGTTCTTTAATAGATTTCAGACCACCATCTGCATTTTGAACGGCAGTTTCAATAAGAGATTCATACTCTGCTGAAACAAAGCTTTGCCAATCTACTTCCATTCCATCCTCATAGCAGCGAATTAAATGGTTTTCGATTGTTTGTCTTGATAAGTTACGTTCTTTTGCAATCTCATTCAAATCAATATCTTGTTTATACATTTCATACGTTTCTAAATGAGAATTTGCGGACGCTTTTCCTGACTTTTTACGCTCTGAAACTACTTCTGTCTTAATCGTTTCAGCATAATTTGGATTTTCCTCAATAAAATGCTGAACTGCTTGTAAGAAGTGCGAGCCGTATTTCACAAGTTTGTGTTCTCCGATACCTTTTACCGTCAACAATTCTGAATCACTTTGCGGCATTTTTACACACATATCTTTTAATGTTTGGTCAGAGAAAATAACGAACGGAGGTACACCTTCTCCTTGTGCAATTTCTTTACGTACTTCACGAAGCACTTCAAATAAAGGATGGTCTTGAACAATTTGTCTTGTCTCTACTCGTTCTTTTCGTAAAACCTTCTCTTTACCAAGTAATACTTCTTTCCCTTTTTCAGTTACTTTTAACGTCGGATAAGTGCCATGTTCAACTGCAATTAACTCGTCTGAAATTAAAAACTCAATAAACTCACTGACCTCTTTTACACTACGGTTCGATAAAAGCCCATACGTTGGTAAAGTATGAAAATTAAATTCAATAACTTTCTTATTTTTCGACCCAGTTAATACTTGCGCTATCATTTGCTTTCCAAAGCGTTGGTTCGTTCTAATCATGCATGATAAAACCATTTGTGATTCCCTTGTCACATCGATGCTCTCGCGATTGTCTGTACAATTACCACAGCGTCCACAATCTTCTTTCGGTTCTTCTCCAAAGTATTGCAAAATGAATGATTGTAAACATTGTTCTGTATGACAGTAATCGGTCATATTTTGCAATTTTTCAAGTTCATTTGAAAAACGTGATTCTCCAGTTGATTGATCAATTAAAAAACGCTGTACTTGTACATCTTGAGAAGAATATAACAATATACATGTACTATCTAATCCGTCACGACCAGCACGTCCTGCTTCTTGATAGTAACTTTCCATATTTTTTGGAAGCTGATAATGAATTACGTAACGAATATTCGATTTATCAATACCCATCCCGAATGCAGATGTTGCTACCATTACACTTACTTCATCTCGTAAAAAGAGTTCTTGTTGCTCATTTCGATCAATATCACTCATACCAGCATGATATTTTGATACAGAAACACCTGCCTTCATCAAATCTTCATATAATTGATCGACTACTTTTCTAGTAGCTGCATATATAATCCCAGATTCCTTTTGATTTTGACGAATATAATCCGCCAAATATGCATTTCGATCTTGCCCTTTAATGACAGAAAACGATAAGTTCTCACGCTCAAACGTTGTCATAATGGTATTTTTTTGATTAATTTCAAGTGTATTACAAATATCATCACGTACTTGCGGTGTTGCTGTTGCTGTTAATGCTAATATGAGCGGCTTTTCTGGAAGATAATCTAATATGCGATGTATATGTAAATAACTTGGACGGAAATCATGTCCCCACTGTGAAATACAGTGTGCTTCATCAATCGCAATCATAGGGATTTTCATATCGATAAGTTGGTCAACAAACTCCATCGAATCAAGACGCTCAGGCGCCACATAAAGTAACTTGTAATGTCCTTGTTTCGCTAATTGAATTCGCTGATTTGCTTCTGCAATAGATATAGAACTATTAATATATGTAGCTGAAATGCCATTCTGTACCAATGTATCTACTTGATCCTTCATAAGTGATATTAAAGGTGATATAACCAACGTCGTTCCTTCAAATACTAATGCCGGAATTTGATAACAAATCGACTTACCGCCACCCGTTGGCATAATACAAACCGTATCTTTCCCATCTAGTACATTTTTAATTGTTTCATCTTGTCCTCTTCGAAACGAAGAATAACCAAAGTAGGACGCTAAAAGTTCTTGTGCTTTAGTAA
>NZ_JBNLYE010000212.1:0-7039 GCF_050172095.1 Bacillus sp. GMs2/2 | reverse complement strand
TTGAGCATTAATTCAATATATCTCAATAAAAGTAATCATTCAGTAGTAGCAACGGAAAATACATATAAGGAATTTATTAATCAGATTTTCTGTCAATCTGATGAGTGGAAAGTTAAATATACAACTGTATATGATCTACCTGTTTTACAAATACAATTGAAAAGCCTACAGAAAGATAAAATAAAAACTAGTGTCTTTCACTTATTCTGGGAGAAAAAAGGAAAAACAAAAATTAAAAAGATGTATTATTGGCAGAATGGAGAGCAAAACACGTTAATACCAAATGGCAAACAAAGAAAGATTTATTTAGATAATAAGGTAATTCTCGAATTATCTAATGGGTTATTTGTATCTATTTTAGCATTATCACATAGTACAAAATGTTTTATATACGAATGGCCCAAAAAAGGGATACAAATCGGAATATATGGTAATCAGAATGAATTTAATGATGGAGATATTCGCTTTAATATTGCAGTTGGAGAAACTTTACTTGATAGTGAATACTTTTCGCAAATTTTAGTAGAGGGGAATAAGACATGAAAGTATTGTTTATTGCACCTAGTCATTTTAGCATTGGTGAGTTGCATAATGCCTTATGTCTAGCTAAACAAATTCAAAAAGATGGGGAAGTTTATTTTTTAACAAGCGAAAAATTCTCATGGTATGCCAGTAAATCTGTAGCCAATGTTACATCACTAACAAAGGGGCTAAAACAAAAAGAGGTTATTAAACAGATAATTAATTCTTTTCAGCCTGATGCAATTGTTTTAGCTGATTACCATAATTTATTTTTAGAGTCTCCAATTATTGATCTTGATTATCTATTAAACCTACACATACCTTGTTTCTCTATTGATTCTTTAGCTTGGGGTAGTGAGGACAGATTATTAGAAAATAAACTATTTAAAAATGCAAACTACAATAGCTTAAAGAAAAGGTCAGTGATTGAACTGCCTAAAATCCCGTCTCAATTTAAGCTAATTAGAACGTGTCCAGTGAATAGTCATAAACAAGATAATAAGAAGATTGTTTCTGTCAAGTTGTATAAAGAAGCTTTAGAAGTAGATGAAGAGAGAAAAATGAAAATACGAGCACAACTTGGTTGTAGAGAACAAGATAAATTAATTATGATTGCAAAATCATCATGGGCCAACTTATTAGTAAAAATGAGGCTCATGGAGAAGAAACAGTACAATGATGCAAAGTTTAGCTATGAATTTGTATTACAAGAACTATTAAGTCTATACCTTCAGGACTTTCCGAGTGATACATGTATTAAATTTATTGGGGTTTCAGATGAGACTAAATTTGTTTCTATGAAAAATGGAGGGAAAATAGAATTTGTTTCACTACCATTTCTTCATTTGGAAGAATACGAGCAACTAATATTATCGTGTGATTTATTTATCACCGATAATATTACATCCTGCTCAATGGGAAAAGCGGTATTTGGAAAAATACCTGTGATTAGTCTTGTAAACCATATGGGAAATGAAGAGTTAAGGGCTCAAAGAGATAGCTTTAGCCCTACCTTAAGAGGCATTATAGACAAATGGAATTATATAATACCTAATGGACTTTATCCATTTCTTGTATTTCCAAATGGATGGCATAAAGAATTAGCTCCATTGATGGAGCAAAATGATTATTTTAAATGTGTGTATACTTGTGAAATTTTTGATTTAAAGGAAACCAATCAAACAATATTTAATATGCTGTATAGCAAAACTGAGATTGAGAAATTAAAGAAAATGCAACAACTATATATAGATAATGTCTGTAATTTACCGACAATAAATGATGTGATAAAGAGAGAATTGGGGGCACTTAATCATGAGTAATCAAATTAATATACAAAAAGAAAAAAATGAAGCATATGATGCAGTACGTAGCGGAATAGGTGTAATAGATTTATCGGAAACAGGAAGAATTGTTGTAAAAGGGGAGGACCATGTAGAGTTCCTAGATCGTTTAGTTACGAAAGATATTATGTTTATGGAAGAAGAAACTACACTCTTTACCTTATTGTTACAAGAAGATGGGTCTGTAATCGATATAATTAATCTATTTAAAAATGAGGATTCTATTACAGTTATTACTACACCGAATAAAAAGGACACTGTACTAGCTTGGTTAGAAAATCAAAAGACAAATGGCATTGAGATTATAGATATAAGTCAAACACATTCTCTCCTTGGATTTGAAGGCCCTTATGCATGGAGATTAGCTCAACAATTTTTAGATTTCGAAATATCATCACTACCATTTCAATCATTTGTGTTAAATCAATTATTTGGAAAGGAAATTCTATTGGCAAGAACAGGTGTAACAGCAGAGTATGGTTATCAATTATTGTTTGAAAAATACTTAGAACCAATAGTCGTTGAAACCATAAATTCTTTTAATGATGACGATATTAACTTAAAAAAAGTGGATTGGGAAACATTAGAGACGTTAATGTTAGAAATTCGACATCCATATTTTGAATTTAAACATTTAGAAGAACTAAATATTTTCGAAGCTAGTTTAGAATGGTTTATTGATTTTTATAAAGATGAATTTTACGGAAGAGAATCCTTAGAACAGCAATCGGAAGCTGGAGTAAATAAAAGAATTGTGGGATTCACGACAGGAATAGAGAGTCAAATTACAGTTAATGATGAGATTTTTATAGAAGAACAATTAATTGGTAAAGTTATTGAACTTAAAGAAAGTCCTGTATTAAACATGAGACTCGGGGTTGCTTTATTAGAGGAACCATTTGCTGTTTCAGGAATTGGATTTTATGTAAAGAATAAAGAAAATGCGTTGTATGAGGCACATACTCAATCTTCACCATATATTCTACCTAAATCATGGTCAATCAAAATACTGTAAAGGTGATGGCATATGAACATAAATAATCAACGAATCGTCGTGACTGGCATGGGAATTATTTGTTCAAACGGAAATAGTGTAAAGGAATTTTGGGACAATATTAAATCTGGGAAATCTGGTATTAAAGTAATCCAAAATATCGATATGGCTGAAATGGTAACTGATTATGGCGGAGAGATTGAAAACCTTCAGGTAGATGATTACTTCTTTAAAGATGAAACAAAGGATATGGATCGATGTGGAAAATTAGGTGTCATGGCGGCAAGGGAAGCCGTTGAAAACGCAAAATTAAAAATAGAAAACTTAAATCCATACCGAGTTGGAATATCATTAGGCACATCTTTAGGAGGCATGTTGAGCGGAGAAGAATTTCATGAACAGTGGATCAAAGATGGAATTGAAAAAGCAGATGAAACGTTACTTTTTAAGTATCCAATCCATACCCCCTGTGACAATATTACTCGAGACTTAAAAATAAAAGGACCAAAAATGATTATTTCCAATGCATGTGCCGCGGGTACAAATTCAATTGGTTTTGCGCTGGATACAATTCGAAATAACAAAGCAGATATTATGATAACCGGTGGTGTAGATCCTTTATCTAAATTGTCAATGAGTGGTTTTAATAGTTTACAAGCACTAGCACCAACGCCACCATCGCCCTATAGCAAGAGTAATGGCGTGGTAATCGGAGAAGGTGCAGCCATTCTTGTTTTGGAATCATTAGATCATGCGGTTGAAAGAGGTGCAAATATCCTTGCTGAAGTAGTGGATTACGATTTATCTTCAGATGCATATCATCAGACGGCCCCAGATCCAGGTGGGGAAGGTGCTTTGAGATCCATGCGAGGTGCTTTAAAAAAAGCCAACATAGATGCGAAGGACGTAAGCTATATTAATGGACATGGTACAGGTACACCAGCAAATGATGTATCAGAGCCAAAAGCAATTCGCACATTGATTACTGAAAATAAGACACCAGTTTCTTCAACTAAATCAATGATAGGACATATGTTAGGAGCCGCAGGGGCGGCGGAAGCAGTAACAAGTATCCTTGCTATTCAACATGGATATTTACCTCCAACTATAAACTTTGAAGTTGAAAGTCAAAAGTTTAATCTAGATTTTGTACCTAACATAGGTAGGGTAAGTGATTTGAGTTATGTACTATCAAATTCATTTGCTTTCGGTGGAAACAATGCAAGTATCTTATTCTGTAAGTACAATGAGAACCTTGAGTTATCAGCGACAAAGGAAAAGTTAATTAAAGAAAAAAAAGTCGTAATTACTGGTGTAGGGGGACTTGCTGGAAATTCTTCAAATCTTAAAGAAATTAAAGATTGTATGTTTAAAGGGAAAAGTGGTACCTCAAAGATTAAACAGTGGAATGACAATCCTAAGTGCATACAAGCTGGGAAAATACCAGAACAAAACTATCGAAAGCTAATCCATCCTAATTTATTAAGGAAGATGGATTCGATTAGCAAACATGCAGTATTGTCAGTGAAAATGGCGATAGAAAACGGAAACTTAAAGATAGATAAAAATAATAGGGACAAGATAGGAATTATTTTTGCTACAGGTACAGGACCAGTTGGAACGGTAGAATCATTTAACCGGATTATTATCCAAGAGGGTGTTAAGGCTGCCAATGCTAAATTATTTCCAAACACAGTTATGAACGCAGCAGCTGGACATATTTCATTAAACTTTAAAATAAAAGGGCCTACTTCAACTATTTCATGTGGCGGGGTTTCTGGTATTAGTGCACTATACTATGCCTATGCCATGATTCAATCTAGTGATTATGACACATTCATTGTGGTAACGGCAGATGAAGTAAATAATCCAATAATAGAGGGACACTCAAAAATAAAAAGATACTTAACAACTGAGAATATAAGTCCTTTTGATTGTAATAATAGCGGTACCATACTTGGTGAAGGGAGCGTTGCCTTTATTGTAGAAAGTGAGGAGGCAGCGTTAAAAAGAAATGGTAATATTTTAGCTGAAATTAAAGGTTTTGGGTTAACATCTGATGATAGTAAGATAGGGGATTTAAATCATCTAGGAAAGGCATGGGAGGAATCTATGCGTTTAGCAATGAAAGAGGCGATGATTTCTCCAGGAGAGATAGAATATATTTGTGCAGCTGCCAATGGTCATACATATTTTGACCGTATTGAAGAGAGAGTTATAGAACGTATATTCGGAAATGGAGCTCCTGTTAGTGCCACAAAATCTATCTTTGGGGAAACTCATGCAACTGCAGGCCTTCTTTCTCTCATTAGTGTAATATGTGCATTTGATGGTGAAATACCAGCTACGCAAAATGTAAAGAGTCATAGAGGCAGAATAGATCTCGTCACAGAAAATCCTCGTAAGGCTCTGGTGAGCAATGCTTTAATTAGTACATATTCTTATGGTGGTAATTATAATTCTGTTGTAATAGGAAAATATTTAAATTAATTATTTATGTAGGAGGCCACTTTTATTAAGTATGTATCGGTCTCCTGCAAAATAAGCTATATAGTTTTTAAAGCTTAGGCTCTTAATTGAGCATATCAGAAAAATTATGAAGGAGCACAATGCCATGAAAGGTATCATTCTTGCAGGTGGGAGCGGTACTAGATTGTACCCCCTTACCCAAATTGTATCAAAGCAATTATTACCTATCTATGATAAACCCATGATTTATTATCCTTTATCAGTACTAATGTTGGCGGGGATAAGAGAGATACTAATTATTTCAACACCACAAGATATTAATAAATTTGAGCAAATGTTAGGTGATGGTTCAAAATATGGAATTACTCTTTCATATACTGTTCAGCTTTATCCAGAAGGTATAGCACAAGCATTTATAATCGCTGAGGAGTTTATTGGAAATGATAATGTAGCTTTAATTCTTGGCGATAATATCTTTTATGGTCATGGACTAACAGAATTACTAGAAAAGGCTGTTAAGAAGAAAAGGGGAGCTACAGTTTTTGGTTATTATGTCAATGATCCAGAGCGTTTTGGAGTAGTAGAGTTTGATTCTAAAAAGCATGTAATTAATATCATGGAAAAGCCAAAGGAACCAAAATCAAACTATGCAGTAACTGGTCTGTATTTTTATGATAAACGTGTGATAGAAATAGCAAAAACCATAAAACCGTCTAGTCGTGGAGAATTAGAGATAACAGATATAAACAAAGAATATCTTAAGATGGGAGAATTAGAAGTTGAATTATTGGGAAGAGGCTATGCATGGCTGGATACAGGCACACACGAATCATTATTAGAAGCAGCACAATTTATAGAAACGATTGAGAAAAGACAGAGTTTAAAAGTAGCCTGTTTAGAAGAAATTGCATTTAAAAAGAAATATATAACCAAGCCACAACTATTAAAAATAGCAAATTCGGTAAAGGAAAATCAATACAGCCGATATTTATTAAGGGTTGCCCATCAATAGCATTTAAATGAATGGAGAGAGAAGAATGCGTAAAATTCATACAGCATTAGATGGTGTTTTTATTATAGAGCTTGATAAATGCAGTGACAAACGTGGTTACTTCATAGAAACATATAATAAGAAAAAATTTGAACTTTTAGATTTACAGGGAGAATTTGTACAAGATAATCAATCATTATCTGTTCACACAGGCACGATACGTGGGCTGCATTATCAGTTGAATCCTAAAGCCCAAATGAAGGTAGTGAACTGCATTTCTGGTTCTATTTACGATGTAGTGGTAGATATTCGAAAGGGATCCCCTACGTACGGGCAATGGTTCGGAACAATTTTAAGTGAGTATAATAACCGTCTACTTACCGTTCCTAAAGGGTTTGCACATGGTTTTTGTACAATAGAACCTAATACTATCGTCCAGTATAAAGTAGATGAGTATTATTCCCCTAACCATGAAGAGGGAATTCTATGGAATGATGAAACGATAGGAATATTTTGGCCAACTAATCAACCAATTTTATCAGAAAAAGATAGAAAACTGCCTAGATTAAAAGATACTAATATCAACTTTGTTTATGGGGATGATTTTAATTGAAATTATTAATAACGGGTGGGGCAGGTTTTATTGGTAGTAATTTTATTCGTTACATTTTAAAGAAATATCCTCAATACCAAATTGTAAATGTAGATTTATTAACATAT
>NZ_JBNLYE010000211.1:0-7059 GCF_050172095.1 Bacillus sp. GMs2/2 | reverse complement strand
ACCTACTATAACATTACTGGAGGAATTCAATATGAAAAAATATGCTTTTATAACAGGTGCGAATAAAGGAATTGGATATGAACTTGTTCGTCAATTAGCAGAAAAAGATTATCACGTATTTTTAGGTGCTCGTAATGAACAACTTGGACAACAAGCCGTAGAATCTTTAAATGTTTCAAACGTTTCCTATATTCAAGTAGATATTTCAAATTCACAATCCATTCAAGAAGCAACAAAGAAAATTTACGAAACGACTGATCACTTACATTTATTAATTAATAATGCAGGCATAGCGCTAGACTTCAATATGCTACCTAGTGAATTAAATATTGAAACTTTACGCCAAGGATTTGAAGTTAATTTTTTTGGAACTTTCCAAATGATGCAAGCCTTTTTACCATTATTAAAGAATTCAAGCAACGGTAAAATAATAAATGTAACAACTGACATGGCCTCACTAACAATGTTTGCTAATGGTGAAACACATCCAATTAATACACTAGGATATAATTCTTCAAAAACAGCTATTAATGCTTTAACATTAGCTTTTAGTAAAGAATTTGCCACTAACGGTCCAGAAGTATTTGGGGTAACTCCTGGTTTTACAACTACGGATCTTAATGGAAATTCCCCCGGTGGCCATACAACCACTGAAAGTGCTAAAATTATTATTAAATATGCATTAAGTGAAACAAACTATAATGGTAAAATACTTAACAAAGATGGCATTATACCTTGGTAATAAAAGGATGAATGATATGTATTATACAATTGGGCAAGTCGCCAAAATGCAACACTTAACTATTTCTCAAATACGTTATTACGATAAACAAGGACTGTTTCCTTTTCTGCAAAGAAACGAAAAAGGAGATCGAGTTTTTGATGAAGAAGCACTGAAATATTTAGAGATGATTTTGTGTTTAAAAAACACTGGTATGCCAATTCAAAAAATAAAACAATTTATCGACTGGTCTATGGAAGGAGAATCTACCATCCTTCAAAGGTTAGAATTAATGAAACAACAGGAGACCAATGTCTTACAGCTCATTCAAGACACTGAAAAAAACTTAAAAAAGATACAACAAAAAATTGCTAAATATGAGAATGAAATAACTTCAGCAAATGCTATTAAAAAATAAAAAAATCACCTTCTACATATTGTAGAAGGTGATTTTTATTTTATGATGCTTGCTTTCCTTTATCTGCATCATCTACATACCAGATGAATTTGCCTGTATATCCGTAAATAACTGCTAAAATTAACGATACGAAGCTTAACCACATAAACGGAACGTATGAGAACGTTGCTACACCTAAAATACCAGCCATAAAAATACCATTATCAGACCATGGAACCATACCTGAAGTTAACGTTCCACCTACTTCTGAGTTACGCGCTAATACACGACGGTCTATTTTTAATTTATCATAGCTATCTTCCATAATTTTTGGTGTTAAAATTAGTGATACATACATCGCACAACCAAATATATTAGCTAAGAATGCCACGATTAATGTAGACAATGTTACATTACCTGCAGAATTTAATTTCTTCTCAAATTTTGATACGATTACTTTTAAAACACCTAGTTTTTCAAGTAATCCACCAAATCCTAAACCGAAAATAATAACGGCTACTGAGCCAAGCATGCCGTTAATTCCACCACGGTTTAATAACTTGTCAACAAACTCAACACCAGATTGAATTGAGAATCCGTTATAAGCTGTTCCAATCGCCTCTCCAAAGTTCATCCCTTGGAAAAGAGTTGCCCAAATTGCACCAATTAAAGCTCCCATTGCAATTGTTGGCATAGACGGTTTCTTCATCGCTAATAGAACGATAACAATGACCGCCGGAACAAGCATCCATATTTTAATATCAAATTGCTTTAATAAAGCTTCTTTTAAAAATTCTACTCGATTCAAATCTACATTATCGCCGCCATACATCCAACCAGCTACAGTAAACATAATACTAGTAATAATATAAGCTGGAACATCTAATACGAGCATAGCTCGAACGTGAGCAATAACATCTACTTTTGCCATAGAAGCTGCAAGAACTGTGCTATCAGAAAGTGGTGATAATTTGTCGCCGAAATAAGCTCCTGAAAGAACTGCACCAGCAACAAGCGGAAGTGGTAAACCAAGTCCTTCACCAATCGCCATCATAGCAATACCTGCTGTTCCCACTGTTCCCCAAGACGTTCCTGTTGCGATAGAAGTTATAGAACAAATAATTAATGTTGCTAATAGGAATATGCTAGGGTGAATAAATTCTAATCCATAATAGATTAATGTTGGTACTACCCCACCAGCAATCCATGTTCCAATTAAAGCACCTACTGCAACTAAAATCAGTATCGCTTCTAATCCGTTAGAAATCCCTTTCGTAATTGCATCTTGCAATTCTTGATAACGAAATCCTAATCTTAATCCAAGCGCAATTACTAAAAACCATGAAATAAATAGCGCTAATTGAATTGGGAGATCAAAAATCGTTTGGAAGGAAAAGACAACAGCAAGAAATAGTAATAAAAGAACTATGATTTCTAGCATCGATGGTAATCTTACACTTTTCATTTTTTTCTCTCCTTACAAGTCGATAACATGACGTATGTCGTCTTACATGTATGTAATATACAATTAGCGAAGACAAAACAAAATTTTCATATTATTTCGATTTATTTTTCCAGTATAATATATTCACAACCCTTTCTATTGTAAAAGTAGATTACGTTTTTCGCAATGAAAAATATAAAAAATGTTGTATTTTTATTTATCCCGATATTTTCGGCCAATAAGACTCCCGTCTCAAAATTCAGTAAGTGCAAAGCACTTAGGTAAGAAATTAACTACTGTAAAATTCCGAATTGATATGAACGTATTAAAGCTTCACTTTATTTACAAAAAACAATCCCATACTAACTTTTTTAATATTTGCTGCAATAAAACTTTTTACAACTATCTTAGCTTTTTAATTCACACCATTATTTTCTACATGAAAAATAGGGCACACATCATAAAAATGATGTATGCCCTATCTTTATTTATACATATTTTGTATTTCTTCTTTATTTTTAAGTATTTCCTCAAACTTATCACTACAACCCTTCGGAAATAACACTCCCAGTCCATATGAATGCGCAAATTGAAAATGAGGGTACTTCGCTTTTACCTCATCCCAAAACTTATATACGCCGAAATCACTACTTCTAACTTCAATATCATGAAATAATACAATACCGTTTTTCGCGACTTTCGGTAGCCATGTATTATAATCGTGAGAAACAGCTTCATACGTATGATAGCCATCAATATGCAAAAGATTTATCGTTTCATCTTGAAACCGGTCTACAGCATCATCAAAAGTAGATCGAATTAAATTTCCTATATTAAGGTAGTTATCGCTCACTACTTTTTCTACTATTTGAAAAACCCCTTCTCCATATGGACCTGTATGCCCATCTCCAGCCCAAGTATCTACTGCAAAGCATTTAGTCGATAACCCTCCATCTTTTACTCCCTGACAAAAACTAAAAAAGGAAGCTCCTAAATGTGTACCTAACTCAACTAAAGTTTCTGGTTTTTCAAATCGTACTAAGTCATATGCAAAATCTAAATGTCCACTCCACGCAGATTGTGACCGAATAATAGGACTAAATGTTTCAAATTCAAATGATGGTTTATGAGTAACCCAGTTCATCGCATAACTCCTTCTGCACATATTTTTAACAAACCAAATTACTCTTATCTTTATTTTTTTATCGCCTTGATTATGATTCTATTTCATGAAAATATGAAGAATTTATTCTTTTCTATTGAGGTAACGCATCATATACATATGGGTCAGTTGGCTTATTAATTTTCTCGATTTTGTTTACTTTTACAAGTGGAAAGACTGTTCCTTTATATGTCGTTTCATCTAATAATCCTGTTATTTTTACCCATGTTTCTTCTGGAATTTTTTCAATATTTTTCCCGGTAACAATCATCCCCCAGACTGATGCATCCGCAATACAACAAGTTATGCCATATCGAGCCACTACTGCTTTATTACCCGTCACATCTTTATCCTTATATATAAACCCTAAGAATGTAATTTCTTTCCCTTTAAACCAATTAACATTTTGACCAATTACATTCATTGTTTGAACATAATCCTTATCCTTTACTTGTAGTTTACGCTGTCCTAACATACTTTTTACTACTTGCTCTTCCGTTTTATAAGTCGTTGCTAAATTTGATGTTTCTTCTGAATCAACTAATACTTCTCGCTCATCAAACTTAACCTGTTTCCCCTCTTTTTCGTTTCTTTCCAGA
Source organism: Bacillus sp. GMs2/2 (assembly GCF_050172095.1). Lineage (NCBI taxonomy): Bacteria > Bacillati > Bacillota > Bacilli > Caryophanales > Bacillaceae > Bacillus > Bacillus sp. GMs2/2. The sequence continues at coordinate 2,736 of NZ_JBNLYE010000211.1, read as the reverse complement.
CTTCTCGCCTGTACACTTTGATTCATACCCCTTTTTCCTGCTAAACTTCCATCAATTGTTACACTTCCAAAGAGAAAAGCACTAACTATCGGAACAACAAATAAAACATATACAAAGAAACTTTTTATCCCTGATTTTGATGTTGTATGATGTTTACAACAATTATAATCATGCTGTTTTTCTCTTCCATCTCCCCAAACTTGTACAATACCAAAAATTAAAATTACTACAAAAGCTATATACGTAAATTTGATCATTTTTGGAGCGATAAAATTATAAATATTCCCTGTTACAAGTAGTTTAAATAAGAGCATTGCTAAACCAATTAAAATAATGCCACGAATATAGCGATGATATGCCTTCTGCTCCTCTTTCTCCATTCTTTCTCACCTCCTATAACATTATGATTTGCACGATGGTATACACAGATACAATGACAATTCCCATCAAAAAGAATACAAATCTCTTTTGAAAATACGCAAATAGCATTAACGTATTTTTCATATCAAGCATAGGCCCAAACACAAGAAATGCGAGAAGTGCCTTTATCGAGAAAACATGTCCAAAAGACGCAGCTATAAAAGCATCGGCTGCAGAGCAAATTGATAAAACATAACCAAACCCCATCATAATAATGGGAGCAATTACTTCGTTATGTGCTACTGCATCCAGTACATTCCGATCAAAAAACGTTTGAAATACACTTGCTAAAAAAGCACCAATCAATAAATACTTACCAGTATCAAAAAACTCATCTACAGTGTGATTCATAACATCTTTCCAACTCTTTTTTTTGCTTGTTTGAACTGAAACCTCTACGTCTTTTAAAACATTTCTTTCGCGATAGCAATAATACACAATTAGACCTATGAATAGAGCAACTAAAATTGTTATCCCAAAGCGTGCATATACAACGTAATCATTTTTTTGAAACGCATATACAGTAGATAAAAAAACGACTGGATTCATAATGGGTGCACTCAGTAAAATAACAATGCCTACATGAAGTGGTAACCCCTTTTGAATGAGCCTTCTTACAATTGGTATAATGACACATTCACACATTGGAAAAAGAACTCCCACAAATACTGCTGGAATCATTGCAACAATTGGAGATTTCGGCATTACTTTTTGAATCATATCTTCCGTCACAAACACTTGAATAAATGAAGAAACAATTACCCCTAATAAAATAAAAGGTATTGCTTCAAAAATGATACTTAAAAATACCGTATTCACATTCAGCCATTCCTGCGGTATATTTTTGTGCAAATTTACTAGACTTGTAAAATCTACAAAAAATAATAAAAAGAGAAACATAGCGATAAGAGCTATGCCTACTAATTCTTTTGAAACTCTATTAAAGACCAAGCTTCTCGCCTCCATTTTATTTATATGTAAACATGTGCTTGTCCAAATGCTTCATACTACAGCACAAATTTTATAGTCTATTTCTATTCTTAAATCGTAATCATTATGATTTATTATTGATTTTTCTTTTCCTATCGTTTAATATAAAACGTAATCATTACGATTTAAAGGAGAGATCATTTCATGAAAAAAGTACCTATCACTGTATTAAGTGGTTTTTTAGGATCTGGAAAAACTACCTTACTACATCACATTTTGACTAATAAGAATAACTTAAAAGTAGCTGTTATCGTTAATGATATGAGCGAAGTAAACATTGATGCATCTCTTATAAAAAAGGGTGGTTTTTCACGTACGGAGGAAAAACTAGTAGAGATTCAAAATGGCTGTATTTGTTGTACACTACGAGAAGATTTAATGATAGAAGTGAATCGTCTTGTGGAAAATGGTGATATTGACTATATTATTATTGAATCTTCTGGTATAAGTGAGCCTATTCCAGTTGCTCAAACGTTTACTTATACAGACGAAGTTCTTACCATTGATTTAACGAAAAATTGTCGCCTCGATACGATGGTTACAGTTGTAGATGCAAATAGATTTTGGGATGATTTTGCAGATGGAGAAAGTTTATTAGACCGAAAACAAGCAATCGATGAGAATGATACCCGAGAAGTTATTGATTTATTAATAGATCAAATTGAGTTTGCAAACGTAATTATTCTTAATAAGATAGATTTGCTAGAAAAAGAAGATGTGATAGAGCTTCATCATTTACTAAAAAAATTAAATCCTAATGCAAAAGTTCTTGAATCTTCGTTTAGCAAAGTACCATTACAAGAAATTTTAAACACAAATCTATTTAATTATGAAGAAGCTAGTCAATCGGCCGGCTGGATACAAGAATTAAATAGTGATCATCATACACCGGAAACAGAAGAATATGGTATCACTTCTTTTGTTTACCGCCGCAAATATCCTTTCCATCCCGAGCGCCTTATGAATTGGCTAGAAAAATGGCCTTTAGATGTTGTAAGAGCGAAAGGATTCTTCTGGTTGGCATCTCGTAATAATATGATAGGGCTTCTATCTCAAGCAGGCTCCTCTATTACAATTCAAGGAGCCGGTGAATGGATAGCGGCATTACCTGAAACTGAAAAAAATCAAATGATTACAGAAGAACCAGAAGTATTGAAAAACTGGGATAAACAATATGGAGATCGAATAACCGAACTCGTATTTATCGGAATTGATATGAACTGTTCTTTAATTGAACAATCATTAGATGATTGTTTATTAACAGAAAAAGAAATGCAACAAAACTGGAATACATTTATTGATCCTATCCCGGCTTTTACTTATACT
>NZ_JBNLYE010000210.1:0-7067 GCF_050172095.1 Bacillus sp. GMs2/2 | reverse complement strand
AAAGTAATGATAATAATTAGAAGTAACAAGTGTATAAGTGCATCAGTTTTTCCGTTTAGTAAAGACTTTACAAAGAAATCCCATTCTGTTTCATAGGGAGATTCTACCCAATTTCGTTGCAGACCTAACACCATTCCATTTATGAAATAGAAAATGCTTAATAGAATCCTTCCAACAAATAAGGCAGCTATTTTTATATTCCAATCCTTTATCTTGATTACATAAAGGATTGGAAATAGTATCAGTATCCAAAAAACAATAATAAAGACTGTATTTCCCATTTTCTCCTCCTAACAAAATGATTGTGTTTTTAATCTTGGTAAATTCTTAGGTTGGAGGTATGTTTCATTGTTACTGGTTAAAAACAAGGGTCGGAATTCCGGCTCCTTTTCTATCCCGCAAAATAAAGGTTTGCTTTATCTCTCCGTCTCAAAAAACTCAATCCACTCTCCATCAGGACCAGCGAAGAATATGTAACGTGTTCCATCTGGTAATGTTTCGATTTCTTCTCCTAGTAAAAAGGTTACTGCGTGTTTCTTCAGTCTTTCGATCTCATCCTCTAATGAATCCACTTTAAAGCAAATGTGATGTACTTTTCCTTCTGCCGGAAGAGAAGAGTTGTAGCCTTCAATGAGTTCTAGTATCGTTTCTTTTGATTCTTCTACACCTAAAAAAGCGAGTTTTAAGTCTGGATTCGGATGACCCATACGTTTCATGAGCTGTAAGCCGACTACTTCTTCATAAAATGAAATAGATGTTTCTAAGTTTGCAACCATAAGTCCGACGTGTTCAATTCTTCTAACTGGCATGTAGATTCCTTCTTTCTGAAAATTATATACAATATATTATTGAAAATTAAGAAAATAAGCAAGATAAAAACCTTACAAATTTTAGCGTGTTATATGGTATAGTGAGAAAGTATGTTTGGGGAGAAGGAAGGAGATTATACGATGAATACAACTACTCAAACTCCTTCATTATCGGAAACGATGAAAGAGTGGCATTATGCATTAGCATATGAAATTAAACATTGGAAAACGATAGGTGGTAGTAAAATTTCTATCATGAATGGTCGTTTTTTATATACAGATTATGAAAGTACAGTATACGTATTTCAGCTTATTTCGGAAGTAAGCTTACCTGAAGGTTCACCCATTCGAATTGAGTTTGATGGTGAGGAAGCGACAGGAGAAGTATTGTCTGTACATGGATTAGAAATAGAACTGAAATTAAATGATTATATACAAGGTGAAATACGAGAAGCTGTTTTATATAGTGAACCGTGGCAATTGTTAGAGCAACTACAAGAGAGGTTGAAAGAAGCACGTAAAGATAAGCTGAAACGTAATCGTATAAAGCGTCTTGTTGATGGGACGAGCAGTCCGAAACATATTGAGAAGATGAAAAATCCGAAAAATGAACTGGCATATCGTTCGTTTTATAATCCGACAACGTACGTATGGGGACCGCCGGGAACAGGGAAGTCTTACAATTTATCACGTATTATTTCGGCTCATTATCAAAAAGGAAAATCGGTACTTGTGTTGGCTCATAGTAATGCGGCAGTAGACGTATTAATGAGTGAAGTAACGAAGCAAATTGAGAAGAAAAAGAAATGGACGCCTGGTGAAATTGTTCGTTATGGTTATAGTCAACATGAACATATACGAAATCATGAAACGTTACTTGCGTCGAAGTTAGTTGAAACGACGAACGGATCTTGGGGTGAGGAAAGACTCTATTTAGAAGAGACACGACAAGATCTTCGTGAAAAAATCTTATCGTATAAAGCAACATCTGCTGATAAGAAGCGTATACAAGAGATTGAAAGTGATCTTCGAAAGCAAAAGGCTAAAATTAAAGAAGTAGAAAAAGAATATATTGAAAATGCGAAAGTAATCGGCGCAACTTTATCAAAATGTGCCATTGATTCACTTATTTATGAGCGCACATTTGATTTAGTTGTTGTAGATGAAGTAAGTATGGCATATGTTCCGCAAATTGCATTAGCTGCTTCACTTGGAAAACGTATCGTCGTTTGCGGTGACTTTTTACAGTTACCTCCAATTGCGATGGCAAATCATGAACTCGTTCGCAAATGGCTTGGGGAAGATATGTTTTACCATGCTGGGATTGTTGAGTCTGTTAATAAATCAGAAGCACACCCAAACCTATTTATGTTGCAGGAACAAAGACGTATGCATGCGGATATATCGAAGTTTACGAATTCGTTTATTTATAAAAATAGAGTATACGATCATCCGTCTGTTTCAGAGCGTAAAGAACTTGCGCAATTGCAGCCGTTCGCAAATGAAGCGAGTGTTTTATTTGATACGAGCCAAATGGGAGCTTTTTCGTTAAAAGATGCTGCTTCTGGTTCACGTTTTAACATTATGTCTGGTTTAGTAGCAATGCAAATGATGTTAATCGGATTGTTAGACGGTGTGCAATCAATTGGTATTGTGACACCTTACAGGGCGCAGTCACGCTTTTTATCAACGTGTATTAGAGAAATATTGCAGAGAACGAAATATCAAAACATACCAGTTTTAGCGGCGACAGTTCATAAGTTCCAAGGTTCTGAAAGAGATATGATGATCTTTGATACGGTTGACAGTTATCCGCAAGAACGACCTGGCGTATTATTCTTTGATCACAAAAACCATCGCCTCGTCAATGTAGCAGTGACAAGGGCGAGAGGGAAGTTCATTCAATTATCAGATTGCCATTATATGCGTAAAAACCTTTCGAGAAAACAAGCATTATCACAATTAACAGCTCATATAGAACGTCACGGAGATGTGTATGATCGCACGACATCAAGACAATTGTGGGAACGGAAAATTTCGAAACGTTTACGCTGGTTTATGGAAATGAATCTTGAAGAGCCGAAAGGGTTATTAAAAGATATTTTAGCCGCAAAACGAAAAATTATTATTTCACTTCCAAGTACAAAACAAGTGGATAAACGAGTATGGCAAGCGTTAATGCGTACAAATGCGCAAATAACAGTGTATAGTGATGGACCAGTTCCACTGAAAAATGTAAAGTTACAAAGACAAAATAAAGCATTCCCGTTTATCGTAATTGATGATGAAATCTTCTGGGCAGGCGCACCGCTTACATCTCAAATGATGTTTGAAGGTAGTACGGAATTTCCGTACGTATGTGCAAGACTGCAAGCACCTGAGACAATTGGTGTATTAAAAGGATTTTTAGATATTCGGTAAATTCGGATAGGAATTCCTTGACTTTTACTTGGAATGAACTTAGAATAAAAAATAATTTAATATAATTTTATGAAAATTCTTATCACGAGAGGTGGAGGGACTGGCCCTATGATACCTCGGCAGCGGATTCGTTATGAATACTGTGCCAATTCCAGCAAGGTAACTTGAAAGATAAGAAAGAAGCTCATTTTGACTGTATATACAGAAGCCTCTTTCTATCTTTTAGAAAGAGGCTTTTTTATGTGAAAATAAAAGGAGGAAGAAAAATGGGAGCGACAGGAGTAGCGTCACAAAGAAAAACAATTGAAGAGAGTATCGAAAGAAATAAGGAAAAGTACATAGAAACAAGTCATGATATTCATGCGAATCCGGAAATTGGTAACCAAGAGTTTTATGCATCTAGAACGTTAAGTTTATTGCTAGGCAGTGCAGGATTTCAGTTGCAGCACAATATAGCTGGACATGAAACGGGATTTATCGCGCGAAAAAGCTCTGGAAAACAAGGACCTGCAATCGCATTTTTAGCGGAGTACGACGCTTTACCAGGACTAGGTCATGCGTGTGGTCACAATTTAATTGGCACAATTAGCGTTGCAGCAGCAATTGCATTATCAGAAACGCTTGAAGAAATTGGCGGGGAAGTTGTCGTGTTCGGAACACCAGCTGAAGAAGGAGGACCGAACGGTAGCGCAAAATCGAGTTATGTAAAGGCAGGCTTATTTAAAAACATTGATGCGGCGCTTATGATTCATCCAAGCGGAAAGACAGCGACAACGAGTCCTTCACTAGCGGTCGATCCGCTTGATTTTCATTTTTACGGAAAAACAGCTCACGCTGCAGCTTCGCCAGAAGAAGGGATTAACGCATTAGATGCGGTTATTCAGCTCTATAACGGTATTAACGCACTTCGCCAACAACTTCCGTCAGACGTGAGAATTCATGGCGTCATTACAGAGGGAGGAAAAGCACCTAATATTATTCCTGACTATGCCGCAGCAAGATTCTTCATCCGTGCAGCAACGCGAAAAAGATGTGCAGAAGTAACAGAAAAAGTAAAAAATATCGCACAGGGAGCAGCATTAGCAACAGGTGCGAAAGTAAAAATCCATCAATTCCAAAATGAAATCGATGAATTACTCGTAACAAAAACATATAACGATATCGTAGCGGAAGAACTAGAACTATTAGGTGAAGATGTAAATCGTAAAGAAAGAGTAGGGATTGGTTCAACCGACGCAGGAAACGTAAGCCAAGTCGTACCGACAATTCATCCGTACATTAAAATCGGTCCAGATGATTTAATTGCACATACGAATGAATTTAGAGAAGCAGCACGTTCAGAACTTGGAGATAAAGCATTAATTACATCGGCAAAAGCACTAGCGAATACGGCATATCGATTAATTACGGAAGAAGGGTTGTTAGAGAAGGTGAAGGAGGAGTTTAGAGAAGCGCAGAAGAATCAGGGGTAGATGGTTAAAGGGAGTGGGGGATCCACTCCCTTTCTTTTTTGCGTAACACTGATGCTAAGATTTTTTTGCAGTAAAATCAATGTTAGTGGAACTTTTTTAATCAAACTTTTTTCTAAATTAACATAAATACTTGTAATATTTAAATTAGTACTATATAGTTCTAGTTATGACAAAGGTAAAATTAATGAATCAAAGACGTGTGATTGAAGTAGCTGCAACATTATTTTTAGAAAAAGGGTTTGCTTATACAAGTATGGATGAATTAGTACGTGTAAGCAAAGTTTCAAAGTCTAATGTGTATTATCATTTTTCTAATAAGGAACAATTATTAGAAGGAGTCGTTGATTATTGGATTGAAATGTATCAATCTGCAATTGATGACGTACTTTCTCAGAATCAATTTTTAGTTGAAGATCGTATCCAACTGTTTTTAAAGCAATTATCACAAGGAGTTCAGTCGAGAGAGTATAAGGGGAGCTGTCCATTTATTACTCTTTATATTCAAAGTCCTAAACAGGCCACGCAAATAAAAGAAAAAATAGGTCTTTTTTTTACAGGATTACAAAAGAAAGTTTCTCTATTACTTAAACAAGGGGTAGAGAATGGAGAATTTAGAAATACGATTCAGATTGATGAGGTTGCATCACTTTTTATTACAAATCTTGAAGGAGCGTTATTTATTTCAGAAACATTGAAGGATGCAACTGTAATCACGAAAACAGCAGATCATTTTTTAAAATTGCTTCGATAAAAGAAGCATTTTTTTTACATCAAATTAGTACTGAGTAGTACTAAAAGGGGGATTTTATATGAGAACAGTATTTTTAACTGGTGGAACAGGCTTTATTGGAAAGCAATTAGTGAAAGAATTAGCCAAAGAGGATGTTAAAATTCTGCTTTTAGTGAGGTCGAAAAGTAAAGCAATACGTCTTTTTCAAGAAAGAGGCATCTTAAAAAAGGAAGTTATGCACTTTATCGAAGGTGATTTGACGAAAATAGATTTAGGTCTAAGTGCTGAAGATAAGGAGAGGGTATTGAAAACGGATGTGATTATTCACGCAGGAGGCCCCATGGATATTCAAGCGACAAGTAAAGAGGCAGCTTCCGTATTTTTAAATGGTGCCAAACATATTAGTGAATTAGCTAAAAGTATTCATCAATTGAAGGGCTTGCAACAATTTATTCATGTTGTAGGTTATATGAGTCCCTTTGATGATAAAAATAGCAAGATTGCAATTGATGTGTTTAAAGAAGGAAACAGTTATTTGAAAATAAAAAATCCATATGAGAGAACAAAATTTTTAGCAGATCTTTATATCCGTCAGCAGGCATCAGCAGTAGGTTATCCGCTTTCTGTAATTAATCCACCAACTGTAGTCGGTAGTAGCAAAACAGGGAGTACAGAGCAGATAGCAGGATTAGGTTTGCTTGTGATGAGTATGCGAAGAGGGCTCATGCCAGTGATTCCTGGAGGTAAGGGATATAGGTTACCACTTATTTCAAACGATGAGTTTGCGAAGTTTATTGTGCAGGTTTTCAGGTTGGAGCAACCGACTATTCAAACATATACACTTGTTGAAGACAAACAGCACGATCAGAACATTGCTGAATTATTAAGTATTATGTCGGAAAGTATGAATATGAGGGCACCAAAGATCTCGGTTCCAATGCCGCTTATGAAAACAATTATGAATAGTGGAGTAAGTAAAATAACAAAAATTCCTTCTGATGGACTGAATTTTATTACAAAACGAAAATTTTCAAATGTTTCAGCGAAAAAAATTATGGGAGGGGATTGGTTTAAGAAGACGAGTGTAATGAAATTTCTCCCTGCCGTAGTAGCTGATTTGGATTATCGAATGATAGATCAAAATGGCCAGCATAATCATTTATTTAAACGAACATTATGCGATAACACTACCCTTTACCAATTACAAGGAGAGGGTAAACCGTTTATATTATTACATGGTTTATTGAGTGATGGAGAGGATTTATTTCCTTTAGCACAAGAGCTTCATGAAAAAACTGGTCAACCTGTATGGATCTTGGATCTTCCAGGTTTGGGACGTTCTCCTTTTAAACGAGAGAAAAATCTTCTAGATATCTATTTGAATGTAGTGAAAAAGTTATTGGAGAAAGCTGTGAATGGTGCACATCTAATTGGCCATTCATTCGGTGCGTTTATTCTTCTAGAAGCATTGGTAAAAGAGTACATAGATAAGAAGTATGCAATCACTTTACTTCAGCCACCTGTTGCTAAAAAAAATGCTAAATCGCTAAATGTTCCTCAATTTATGAACAAATGGACATTAAAATTGGCAACTACTAATTTCATAGAGCGATATTTATTAAGTAATGGCTTGTT
>NZ_JBNLYE010000209.1:0-7083 GCF_050172095.1 Bacillus sp. GMs2/2 | reverse complement strand
AATGTATATAGAAATAAGAAAAGGATGATGTACGTGAAGGACACTGTTTTACAAGAAACGATTTCTCCACAAGAATTACATAAAGTTGTTCAAAAGAATACAGCTTATTATGACTTTAAGTGGGGTAAAGTAGAAAGTCCAGCGCAAGGGAATACATGGAATTGGGTAGCCTTTTTCTTCCCAACTTTTTGGTTAGCTTATCGAAAAATGTATAAGTTATTTATTATATTTGCGTTATTGGCTATACCTAGTATAGTTATACCCCCTTTTATAGATATTCCAGATGGGATTTATGTAACATTTAATTTAGCTCTTCAATTAGGAATGATGATATTTACTGGATGGCAAGGAAACCGTTTATATTACAAGCATGCTGTTCGTGTTTTTCGTAAGGGAGAAGATGCGTCTGATCATGAGAAGGCGTATTTCTTACAATCAAAGGGTGGCGTGAGTATTGCTGGTATGATTGGTTTACAAGTTATAGTCGGGATTGTGTTTGGGTTAGCTGCGTTCGGGCTGTCCTTTTTACCAACTGAACCGAATATTAAAAACGTTGTTCGTTCAAGTGGTGAAGGGGTTACGTTAGAGATTATGACTGATAATCCAACTTGGAAGTTTGTGAAGAAAGAAAAAGATTATGACGTAGTAGAGTTTACTGGTTATGATTATACAGAGAAGAAAAACGTGAAAATTAAATTTGCTGTTTATTTCGATGAAGATTATTTCGAGTGGCAAGAGATATATGAAAATAATAAGAAGTTAAGTGAAGAAGAATTAGAAGAATATCAAATTTACATTGAAGAAAATAATTGGGGGTTCTAGAGGGAACTCGTTCATTTTGAAAAGAAGAATCTTGCGAAGGTTCTTCTTTTGTTTATTAGGGGGAGAGAAATGATTTCAGCATGAATAGAAGCTCTAATAGGATCTATTAGTTTAAGTACGGGTTTACACACGAAAAAGATTGATGTTAACATACGTTACTTGCAGCAGTATGAATGGTTTCTAATGATATATGAAGACGAGAAGTATCGAAAGTTATTTATTACGAACTACAAAGTTCGCTCATATTTACAAAGTAAGCTAAGAGTTCGATTGCTCGTAAAAAATAAAAATGCACAACGAAGATTTTTAAAATTAGTAGAAGAGCAAATAGAAAAACGGCATACAAATTGAAATTTTGTAAAATACAATAAAAAATGAGAATTTGAGGTAGGGTTGTCAATAACGTGAGACTATGGCACTATAAAGAAATGCTATACAAATTTTATTTATCGAGATGTAAACATCAATTTTGATTTTTACGTATAAATAATGAACGGAGGAAATGAATTTATGGCTACTTTACCAAATTGTCCAAAATGTAATTCAGAATATACGTATGAGGATGGTGTTCTTTTCGTATGTCCAGAATGTGCTCATGAGTGGGGCCAAGAAGCAGAAGCTGAAAATAATGATGGTGCAAAAGTTGTAAAAGATGCGAACGGAAACGTTCTTCAAGATGGCGATGCTGTTACTGTTATTAAAGATTTAAAAGTAAAAGGAACTTCTTCAGTTGTGAAGATTGGTACGAAAGTAAAGAGTATCCGTCTAGTTGATGGCGATCACGATATCGATTGCAAAATCGACGGTTTCGGAGCTATGAAGCTAAAATCACAGTTCGTTAAGAAGGCGTAAGTAAATAGAAGAGGAGGCGAATAGCCTCCTCTTTTTATTATGTCACTTTTTGTCGGTAAATCGATATTTCGTACAAAATCGTTGATATATTCTGAGTTATGATAGATATATTTGAAAAATCGTTGATATATTGCAAGTTATGATAGATATATTGAAAAAATCGTTAATATAAATTCACTCACCGAGAACTACGCACGATTTACCTCGCATCATAGTCAACCTCTTTCAATTGACATCGCTTATTAAAGAACGTTTTATATCCAAGCTGTAAAAAGATAATGACAGCAAAGGCAGTACTTCCAGAAATACCGAGTATGATGGCGATTTGATATTGAATGGCTGTGAATGGTGATACACCGGATAATATTTGACCAGTCATCATGCCTGGTAAGCTTATAATTCCCATTCCGACCATAGAATTAATTGTTGGTAAAATAGCAGAGTCAAAAGCGTCTCGAATGAGCGGAGCAGCAGCTTCTTTCGGTGTTGCTCCGAGCATAAGTGCACCTTCAATTTGACCTCTTTGCGATTTCATATTGTTTAAGAACGTATTTGCACCAAGAGAAACACCAGTCATGGCATTCCCAACTAACATTCCTGTAATAGGGACGATATATTGCGGAGCATACCAAGGGTCATGACCGATAATAACAAAGATAAATAGTAGAAGTGGCCCAATTGATCCGGCGACCATGGAAAGGGCGGCTACTCGTTTTAATTCTTTAGACATTGGGATGTTAACCCGTTTATAAATATTAAAAATTGCAAAGGTAGTAATAGAAGTGATGAGAGCGATTGTATAAAATGGATTACTGTTTTCAAATACGTATGTAAGGACATATGCAACAAGTACGAGCTGAATGGTCATACGGAATGTTGCGAGCGCGATTTGTTTTTCGCGAGGTATTCCTTTTAATTTTACAAGTCCAATTAAAATAAGAATGAAAATATAGGCAGCTGCAAGTTGCCAAATTTGGAGTTCAATAACGCCCTTCAACTGAGAGCACTTCCTTTCTAGTTGCACCCTTTGTTTTGCTAATTTCAATAATATCGTCTGCAATTTCTTCTGGAAGTTGTTGTGAGTGTGTGATGAAGATAACTGTTTTTTTCTTTTTTCGTGCTAGATCAGTAAATTGTTTCATAACGCGGCGTTCTGTATCATTGTCTAATGCTGAAGTTGGTTCATCTAATAAATAGACAGGCGGATCCATAAGTACGATACGTGCAAAGGCAAGTCTTTGTTTTTCACCGCCGGATAATGAGGAGGTGCTATCTTCTAATTGCTTGTCTAAGCTAACGGTTTGTAATGCACTCCGCAGGGCATCATCATTTGGAAATGGTTTTTCAGAAAGACGAAGTCCCATTAATAGGTTGTCTTTAACGGCTCCATCAAAAATAGGTGGAGTTTGCCCAAGCATAACTACGTCACGACGTAATTGAATAGGGTGATAATCAGAAATTAATTTTCCGTTATATTCAATTGTACCGGATGTTGGGGATTGTAAATCGTTTAACATGCGAAGCAACGTGCTTTTTCCGCTTCCGCTTTCACCGATAATACAAGTAATCTTTTCTTTTCGAATCTGTAAATAAGGAATGTGTAGTATATCTTTATATATAACGTCTTTTAATATAAACATAAATCGCTCCTTTCTGATTCTAGTTATATCGTATCAAAAAAAGAGGGGAAAATGGTTATAACGAACAACGTTTTTTCTTCGTCTTGAGTTTTATTAATAAGTTAAGTAAACAATCTAATTCTTGGCTGAAAGAAATCACTTTATCATGAGTGAATCCGTATCGTTCAACGAGATAGATTAGCTCTTTCTTTTTCGCTTCTATTCGATTGTTTAGTTTCGATAAGTTCATAAGTGGAATGTAATGCCTCCTACAAAAGTATTTATCACATGAAAAATAAGACCGAATGAACTCGGTCTTAAAGGAAGTAATAAAACAACTTACAAATAGCATACAATGTTTATCAATATTTTTTAATATAAAAATGAAAAATAAATCATTATAAATATTGAGAAAGATGTGTCTGATAATTTTTAAAAACTGATGCAAAGAGGCTGCCTACATAGTAGACAGCCTGTAAGGTATTAACCTTTATGATATTTGTACATCCAAAGAAGACCAGATTTTAATAATCTCGGTACACGTCCCATTAATGGTTGGTTTGCTAGTAAACCAAAACCGTGCTTCTTACCAAGAGAACCGAGAACACCTTTTAATTTAATTACAGGTAGTTCATCCGGGAGTGATTCATTATTCCAACGTTTTAATAATATTTGGACAATTTGTTCTCCTTGACCTTCAGCAAGTTGGGCAGATGGTGCATGTGGAAGTGCTGCGCAATCTCCTACAACGTAAACATGATCGTTATTTGGAATATTATGATATTTAGTTAAGACAACCCGTCCGCTACCATCTTGTTCAACTGGAAGGTTTCGAACAACTTCATTTGCTTGAATACCAGCTGTCCAGACGATTGCATCACATTCAAGTGGTTCATCGTGGTTGTACACAATATTTGGTTCTACTTTTGTAATGTTAGAGTTTCGTATGATGTTAACTTTATGCTTTACAAACCATTCTTCTACGTATCTACTTAATTTCTCTGGATATGGGAATAAAATTCTATCTTTTCGATCAAATAAATAGATTTTTAAATCAGAACGGCTTTCACGAAGTTCACTTGCTACTTCAACACCACTTAAGCCAGCACCAACGACAGCTACTGTTGCATTTGGTTCTAGACTATTTAATTGTTCATATGTCTTACGTGTTTGTTCAATTGATTGTAGACTATGTGTATATTCTCTAGCTCCAGGAACGTTATGATATTTATCTTCACAGCCAAGTCCGATAATTAAATCATCATATTGGATCGCTTCGCCGCCATCAAGATGAACAGCTTTTTCTTCGAGGTCAATATTTGTTACTGTGCCGTATTGAATATTGAGGCGTGGGTGTTCAGGAAACGGTATACGAATATGCGTTTCTGAAATAGTACCCGCAACTAATGCATAATATTCAGTTTTGAAGCAATGATATGGTACTTTGTCGATTAATGTCACTTGTACATCATCTGGAAGTTGGTTGCTTGGAAGTAGCCTTTGCAGAATTCTCATTCCACCGTAGCCGCCACCTAGTATTACGAGGTGTTTCATGATGGATTACCCCTTTTCTGTTGAAATATCCCCTAATCATAAAATTTTATATTAATAAAATATTTTGACTTTACTCAATCAAATTATATCGAATTTGTGAACAAATAACAATGCATGAATGAATACTCTGTTGTACAATAAGAAGAAAAGTAAACTGTTTTTCTTTTTAAGTTACTCTTTCATTGTAAGTAGCATGTTATATAGAAGAAATCATCTACTTTGAAGTGAAGTAATGAAGTAACTAAATAGTTTAGACTGTGTAACGAAAACAACAAGAAACAGCTTAGTTTTCTTCTTATAGATAAAGTGAAAAGGTAATTTGTTTTGTAGTACAGGGGGGAGAATTTTGATTAAACCATTAATTGAATTTTGTGTAGGTAACCTTGCAAGTGGTTCACAAGCAGCTCTAGAAAAATTAGAGAAAGATCCGAATTTAGATGTAATGGAGTATGGTTGTTTAGGATATTGTGGCATTTGTTTTGAAGGACCATTTGCACTTGTAAATGGTGAAGTTGTACAAGGTGCAACAGTAGAAGAGCTTGTTAATAATGTATATGAGTATTTGGATGAAAATCCAATGTTTTAAGGTGTTGCGAATTAGTAGCACCTTTTTCATTAGATAAAACTTTATTTCGTGGGGAAGACTAATACTGAGTATTAGTCTTCCCCAATCGAAAATAGTAGGATAAATAAAAAAAGGCCCTTTTTAGAAGGGCTTTTTTCTTACACAAATTGTGTAAGAGTGGCTCATCGCCAAACGTTGTCAAATATGAGAAACGGGGGACATTCATATTGTGTTCTAAAAGCATGCATTTTATACTTAACATAACAAATTATTTTTGGAGTGAATATAAATGAGCCAATTTTCTTTTACAAAAATGCATGGTCTTGGCAATAGTTATATATATGTAAATATGTTTGAAGAGCAAATTCCTGAAGAAGATTTAGCCCTTGTGGCCGAAAAGGTTTCAAATATTAATACTGGTATTGGAGCAGACGGGATGATTTTAATTTGCCCTTCAGACGTAGCTCCGGTGAAGATGCGTATGTTTAATAATGATGGTTCTGAAGGAAAGAGCTGTGGTAACGGTTTACGCTGCGTAGCGAAATATGCGTATGAGCATAAACTAGTAGAAGAAACAGTTTTCACAATTGAAACGTTAGCTGGTATTGTAACGGCTGAAGTAACAGTAGAAGATGGTGTCGTGACATTAGCAAAAATCGATATGGGAGCACCTCGTCTAACACGTGCAGAAATACCGATGCTTGGTGAAGGTGAAACACCATTTATTCGTGAAAACTTCTTATACAATAATCATCGTTATGCATTTACAGCTGTTTCAATGGGAAATCCGCATGCGGTTATTTTTGTTGATGATGTAGAAAAAGCACCTCTTACAACACTTGGACCAGTTCTCGAGACACATGAAATGTTCCCAGAGCGAGTAAATGTTGAGTTTATCGAAATTTTGAATAATGACGAGATGAACTTCCGCGTTTGGGAACGTGGATCTGGTGTAACGCAAGCTTGCGGAACAGGAGCGTGCGCTGCAGTTGTAGCTGCTATTTTAAATGGAAAGATGGAACGTGGTAAGGAAATTACAGTCCATTTAGCTGGCGGCGATTTAATGATTGCGTGGACTGAAGAAGGAAACGTGTTGATGAAAGGACCTGCGGAAGTAATTTGCCGCGGAGTGTATGAGTACAAGATAGAAGCGTAAAGATGTATAATGAACTAAGAACAGAAAGGAAGGTGTATTTCATGATTGAAGTAACAGAACAAGCAGCTTTTCAAATTAAAGATATGTTAAAAGATGCTGAAGATGGAGAGAAGTATGTGCGCCTTGCTGTACACGGCGGCGGATGTAGCGGTCTTTCTTACGGCTTAGGATTTGAAGTAGAACCAAAAGAAGACGACACAGTGCTTGAGTTTTTCGGTGTTGAATTTGTTATCGATACAGAAAGTGCTCCAATTGTTAAAGGAGTAAAAATTGACTATAAACAATCTATGCTTGGCGGCGGATTCACAATCGACAATCCAAACGCAATCGCATCATGCGGATGTGGATCATCTTTCCGTACAGCATCGAATGCTGGTAAGCCAGAAGAGTGCTAAGTTTTTAGCAGAAATAGAGAAAGACCTTTTTAGCGATAGAATAAAATCGTTAGAAAGGTCTTTTCTTTTTGCGTTAAAACAGGAAATGTATGTAAAGTTAATCTAGATATTAATTTAAAT
>NZ_JBNLYE010000208.1:0-7221 GCF_050172095.1 Bacillus sp. GMs2/2 | reverse complement strand
TTGTAAAGATGAGTTTTTATGTATATTTTGTAAAAATAGAAAAAGTGTGTTTACATTCAGTTTACATTTGTATCGTATTCTAATTTTAGAAAGAACAGTTTTGTTTAACATGAGGAGATGAACAGGAATGGAAGTTAGAAATGAAATAAAGAAAAAAGGGAGTTGGAGGCAGTTTTTACGCCTTATTCAAGATACAAATCCTCCGAAAGGAATTTTAGTTTTTGCGTTGTTAATGAGTTTGCTTTCTACGGGAGCGAGTTTATTTATTCCTATGCTGACAAAAGGATTAGTAGATAATTTTTCGCTTTCTTCAATTAGTGCAGGACAAATTGTTGGGTTAGTTGCTTTCTTTGTAATGCAAACTATTGCGGCAGGGTTGTCTATATATTTACTAAATTATATTGGGCAGAAGATTGTAGCGGGACTAAGAGAACGTTTGTGGAAAAAGGTACTTATCTTGCCGGTATCTTATTACGATCAAAATAGAACAGGTGATACTATTAGCCGTATGACGAATGATACAGGTGTTGTGAAAACGTTAATTTCTGAGCATTTGTCAAACTTATTAACAGGTGGTATTTCAATTGTTGGATCGTTAATTGTATTATTTGTTTTAGATTGGAAAATGACTGCGTTACTTTTAACGGTTATTCCGTTGTCTGTGTTAATTTTAGTTCCACTTGGACGAAAAATGTATAAGATTTCAAAAGCGCTTCAAGATGAAACTGCATCTTTTACAAGTGTGTTAACGCAAGTGTTATCAGAAATTCGTTTAGTGAAATCTTCAAATACAGAAAAGAGAGAATATGAAACGGGTAATACAGGTATACAAAAGTTATTACAATTTGGTTTGAAAGAAGGAAAAGTGCAAGCATTAATTTCGCCAGTTATGTCGTTTGTTTTAATGGCACTACTTGTTATTATCGTAGGGTATGGCGGGATGCGAGTTTCTAGCGGTGCATTAACAACCGGTGAACTTGTAGCGTTTATTTTGTATTTAGTTCAAATTGTAATGCCAATGAGTCAATTATCTATGTTCTTTACACAATTCCAAAAGACAATTGGTGCAACGGAAAGAATTAATACGATTTTAGAATATGAAGTAGAAGATCATGAAACTGGTGTGAAAGTGACAAATGCTAAGCAACCGATCGTTCTTGAAAATGTACATTTTGAGTATAACGAAGAAGAGCAAGTTTTGAAAAATATTGATTTCACAATTGAATCCGGAAAAGTGACAGCGATTGTAGGACCAAGTGGTAGTGGGAAAACAACGTTATTCTCATTATTGGAACGTTTTTATGAGCCAACTAGTGGCGCCATTAAATTAGGGGAAGAATCAATTACGAGTTATTCATTACAGTCATGGCGACGTCAAATCGGTTACGTATCACAAGATAGTCCGTTAATTGATGGAACAATTCGTGATAATATTTGTTATGGCGTCGAGGGCGAAGTAACGGATGAAGAAATTGAAAAAGTAGCAGCAATGGCATATGTTGATGCATTTATTCATGACTTACCAAATGGTTATGCAACAGAAGTTGGAGAACGTGGTGTGAAGCTTTCTGGGGGACAAAGACAGCGAATTGCTATTGCCCGAGCGTTACTTCGAAATCCGCAAATTCTTATGTTAGATGAGGCGACTTCAAGCTTAGATAGTAAATCTGAGTCTGTCGTTCAAAAAGCGTTAAATAACTTAATGAAAGGCAGAACAACGTTAGTGATTGCGCATAGACTTTCTACTGTTGTAGATGCAGATAAAATTGTCTTTATTGAGAAAGGGAATCTTACAGGTAGTGGTACGCATGATGAATTATTACAGACGCATGATATGTATCGTGAGTTTGCAACGCAGCAATTGAAAATTAAAGAGGGGGCATTATAAAATGAATCATCAGTGGGATTTTACTCAACTGATGATTCATTTTTAAACAATATATTAGATGCTAAGTAGAAAGGAAATGGTTCCTTTGATACCTAAAATTTTAATAGTAGATGACGATCCACACATTAGAGAACTCGTTTCGGTATTTTTAGAACGAGAAGGTTTTCAAACATATGAGGCAATTGATGGAGTAGATGCACTTCAGAAAATGGATGACGTAAAAGTCGATATGGTTATTCTTGATATCATGATGCCAAATATGGATGGATTTGATGTATGTTTTGAATTAAGAAAATACTATGATATCCCGGTTCTGATGCTAACTGCCAAAGGGGAAACATCACAAAAAGTAAAAGGATTTCACCTTGGGACAGATGATTATCTTGTAAAACCATTTGACCCTATAGAATTAGTAGTGAGAGTAAAGGCATTATTGAAACGTTACCAAATTACAGTTTCCCAATCGATTCAAGTTGGAAATGTATTATTAAATCGTAAAACATTCGAAGTTACATCTGGAGAACAAACGGTTACATTACCGTTAAAAGAATTTGAGCTGCTCTTTACTTTAGGGTCTAAATCGGGAAGAACTTGTTCGAGAGAGCAATTAATTGAAGAAATATGGGGATATGATTTTGAAGGGAATGAACGTACACTAGACGTTCATATTAATCGGTTACGTGAGAAGTTTCAAGAAGAGCAGTCGAAATTTAGTATTAAAACAATAAGAGGATTAGGGTATCGCTTAGAGGTAAGTAAATGAGAAAAAGAAAACGAATGAGTAAGTTGAAGATGCTGAAAGTATTTGGAGCGGTATTAGCGCTCTTTTCTTTTCTTACTATAATTTGGTCTATCGCATTTTATGTAGCAACTAGTATATTGAATGCTTTTGACGTAAACGTATCGCCGTTTGTTGCCTTTCTAATTAGTGATATGGTCGGTTTTGTATTTATTATTCTTATTTGGACAGTGATTGGAATATTAATGAGGCCAAAACGAGAGGCAATGATTTGGACTATTATTGAACCGATACAAAAAATTGCAAAAGGAGACTTCTCCGTAAAAATACGAAATGAAGAAAAGTATGATGGCGAAATTGGCGTGCTCGTAAAAAGTATAAATGATATGACAGATGAACTGAATGCGATGGAGAAAATGAGACAAGAGTTTGTATCAAATGTTTCTCATGAAATACAGTCACCATTAACTTCTATAAAAGGATTTGCTAGAGCACTACAAGACGATAATCTTTCTGAGGAAAAAAGAAAGCATTATCTTACCATTATTGAAACTGAAACAACGAGATTATCTAAACTAAGTCAAAATTTACTAAAGCTAACTCTTTTAGAATCAGAAGAATATATACCAGAAAGAGTGAGCTATCGATTAGATCAACAATTAAAGCAAATTGTGTTAAATAGTGAACCACTCTGGGCTGAAAAAGAAATTGAGTTAGAACTAGATTTAGAAAAAGTACATGTTATTGCTGACCAAGAAAGTATGAGTCAAGTGTGGATTAATTTAATTCATAATAGTATTAAATTTACTCCAAGCGGTGGTACGATTACTATTCAGTTAAAGGAACATGAGACAGTAGTGGAAGTGCGTATCCGTGATTCAGGAATTGGTATATCAGAAGAACAGAAACAACATATTTTTGAGCGTTTTTATAAAGCGGATTCTTCACGAAATCGTGCCTATGGAGGAAGTGGCTTAGGTTTAGCTATTGTAAAGAAAGTACTCGACCTTCATCATGGGGAAATAAAAGTTGAGAGTGAGGAAGGGAAAGGTACTGAATTTATTGTGCGTATGCCAAATCATGAAGAGAAATAGTGTTAGAAGGAGAACCTTCTAACACTATTTCTCTTTAAAAATGCATTTACCGTTACTGCAATTATATTGATAAGCTTTTCCTTCGCTTTCATACTCATACACTCCCCTATGCTGGATTTGTTTTTATTTTACATGAATAATGGTAAAAAAATGAAACTTATAAATAAAAACTTTCTATAGTTACCTACAAGTAACCTACGCACATGAAAGTGCATCATTGCCTTTTTACATAAACATAGATACAATTTTAATATAATACATAACTGAAATGATTAAGGAGTGTTATACTTGGCAGAATTATTACAAGGTAAAAATGCTTTAATTACAGGAGCAGGTAGAGGGATTGGTCGCGCTGTAGCGATTGCATTAGCGAAAGAAGGCGTAAATGTAGGACTTTTAGCTCGCTCAGAAGAAAACTTAAAAGCTGTAGCGAAAGAAGTAGAAGCAGAAGGCGTAAAAGCTGTTATTGCAACTGCAGATGTTTCTTCATACGAAGAAGTAACAACTGCGATTGAAACGTTAAAAAATGGTTTAGGATCTATTGATATTTTAATTAATAACGCTGGTATTTCTAAATTCGGTAAGTTTTTAGAACTAGACGTTGCTGATTGGGAAAAAATCATTCAAGTAAACTTAATGGGTGTATACTATGCAACTCGTGCAGCTTTACCGAGCATGATTGAACAACAATCTGGTGATATCATTAACATTTCATCTACAGCAGGACAAAAAGGTGCACCTGTAACAAGTGCATATAGTGCTTCTAAATTTGGTGTCCTTGGTTTAACAGAATCGTTAGCGATGGAAGTTCGCAAACATAACATTCGTGTAACAGCTTTAACTCCAAGTACAGTAGCAACTGATATGGCTGTAGATTTAGGATTAACTGATGGAAACCCTGATAAAGTAATGCAAGCGGAAGATATTGCAGAATTTATCGTAGCGCAGCTGAAATTAAATAAACGTACATTTATTAAATCTGCTGGGCTTTGGTCTACTAATCCATAGGAATTAAATTTAACTTTAAAAGAAGGGATATCTATTCTGTAAGGGGTAGATGTCCCTTCTTTATTTTTTGTATTCGAGACAGAATTTTCGGTATAATTAAAAGTGAATGGTAGAAAGCATTGGTAAATTGAAAGGAATGGTAGTTGTAAAAGAGTGATGTAAGGAGGGAAAAGGATGAAAAAGAAGTTTCAAAAATTATAACATGTATCGTGTATAACGAGATTAGCTCGTGGACCTCCAGTATACATAGCACTATATTGTATATTAAAAAATTGGAGGCTATAAATAGATGAGAACTGAAAAAGAAATGCTAGACGTAATTATAAATATAGCAAAAGAGGATGAAAGAATTCGAGCTGTCATCATGAATGGATCGCGTGTAAATCCAAATGTGAAAAAAGATTGTTTTCAAGACTATGATATTATCTATGTTGTAAATGATATACAATCTTTTACGTCTAATCATAATTGGATTCATAGATTTGGAGAAATAATGATTGTACAAATGCCAGAAGAAATGTCGTTAGTTCCACCAGATGAAGACGGAAAGTTTCCATATTTAATGCAGTTCATAGATGGAAATCGGATTGATTTAACGCTAGTTCCAGTTGAGTTAATAAAAAAGTTCGTTGGACAAAATAGTTTAAGTAAACTGCTTCTTGATAAAGATAATTGTCTGGAAGAATTCCCACCAGCAAGCGATAAAGATTACTTAATAAAAAAGCCTACAGAAAAAGAGTTTTTAGATTGCTGTAATGAATTTTGGTGGTGTAGTACGAATGTGGCAAAAGGGCTATGGAGAGAAGAGCTTTCTTATGCAAAAGGAATGCTTGAAGGACCAGTGCGAGATATGTTCATCGTAATGCTAGAATGGTATATTGGTATGAAAACAGACTTTACAGTTAATACAGGGAAGTTTGGAAAGCATTTTGAGCAATATATTGAAGAAGATATGTGGGAGCAATTTAAAAGGACATTTTCTAATGCTGAATATGAAAACATATGGGAGTCATTCTTTGTCATGAGTGATTTATTTAGGGAAGTGGCGAACGAAGTCGCTAACACGTATGAATATCAATATCCGCAAGAAGATGATGATAAAGTGACGAACTATTTAAAACATGTGAAAACTTTGCCGAAAGATAGTACATCAATTTATTAATAATATAAAGCAGTAAGACTGTCCTAATTAAGGACAGTCTTATTTTTGTTTATGAATAACAATTTCTCTAACAAAGTGCAGATGAATCACATATGAAAATTTAGGGAGGTTTTTTATCATGTATTATTTTTATTCGCCAGAAATGTTTGCTCCATATCAATGGGGACTAGAACGAGATGTTTCGTATGCTTATATGCCATATAACTCATTTTATTATGGAGACTATATAAACTCATTGCCATACGCATATATCCCTCAAAATTATGAAGTACAAATGAAAGCAGATGATCGTGGATCGTGGACACCATTTTCATGGGTTGAAAAATATGCGTACGCATTTTCAGGACCGTATAATAAAGCGGAAGTCGCTCTTACATTTGATGATGGACCAGATTTAGAATTCACGCCAAAAATATTAGATAAGTTAAAACAACATAATGTAAAAGCTACTTTTTTCTTACTTGGTGAAAACGCAGAAAAATTTCCGAACGTAGTAAAGCGTATTGCAAATGAAGGGCATGTAATTGGTAATCATACGTATAGTCATCCGAACTTAGCGAAAGTAAATGAGGATGAGTACCGTAATCAAATTATAAAAACGGAAGAAATATTAAATCGTTTAGCTGGTTATGCACCGAAGTTTATACGTCCGCCATACGGTGAAATACTTGAAAATCAATTAAAATGGGCCACAGAGCAAAATTTTATGATTGTACAGTGGAGTGTTGATACAGTTGATTGGAAAGGTGTGAGTGCTGATACGATTACAAATAATGTGCTAGGGAATTCATTTCCTGGAAGTGTCATCCTCCAACATTCAACACCAGGTGGGCATTTACAAGGATCTGTAGATGCACTAGACAAAATCATTCCGCAGTTAAAAACGAAAGGGGCACGTTTTGTAACACTTCCAAGTATGTTCCAGACATCAAAAGAAAGAAAGTGAATGTGTTATAAATTAGGAAAATAAGGGTTATGTCGTATAATGAAAGTGTAAGTTAGGGGGATATAATTGATTGATGCACTAGTAAACATAGGAATAAGCATATTGATTGGTATTATTTTTGTACTTGCGGCAATTATTCTTCAAAAAAATCCACCGACCGATATTAATGCGGCATATGGTTATCGTACGAAACGATCTATGAAAAATAAGGAATTATGGGATGCGGGTAACAGGTATAGTGCAGAAGTGATGAAGCAGAACGGATTCATCATGATGTTAATTGGAAGTGTTATTAGTATACTGTTTAGATATCCACATACAATAATAGCGATTATAGTGGTTATGCTGTTATTAATCATTCGTTTATTTATACAAGTAGAGAGT
>NZ_JBNLYE010000207.1:0-7241 GCF_050172095.1 Bacillus sp. GMs2/2 | reverse complement strand
CTAAGTGGGGGAGTGTTCATTATGTATTAAACCATCGTTACTTTTTCACAATTATTTATTTTTACGACTTGCCTTGGCTCTATATGAGATAAGTCCTCGCTATTACCTATATCAACTACAATTGTATTCGTTAGTATGTTAATAATGGAACCAATTAATTTTGTAGCATGATCGTGTCGATAAGAAAATTGAACAAAATCTCCCTTTTTAAAGTTGTGCTCTTCCATAGATAGATCCCCCTAAAAATAATGTTTATACATTATACATACACAAAATTATAAGTTTTAAACATTTATTAGTACGATTTAAGTGTTAAGCCGAGAAAGGTGTAGAAAATTTATTTATAATGAAAATAAAAAAATATGTTTAAAATTAATTTTTATGGGTAATTAAATAGTAAGAGTTTGAGATAAGGGGGCGGAAATGATGAATTTGGCAATAAATATTTTGCAAAATGATGTAGGTTATACAGTACAACTTAATGGTGAAATTGATGCTTATACGGCATCAGATTTGAAAAATAAGATTATGCCTATTGCAAGCGAAAAAGAGGTTCATATTGTAGTAGATTTTCATAACGTAGATTATATGGATAGTACTGGTTTAGGCGTTTTTATAGCTCTATTAAAAGCAGTTAAGAAAAATGATGGAAAACTAGAGTTTATCGGTGTGTCTAAAAGGCTAAAAAGATTATTTGATATTACGGGGCTAACAGAAATATTAAATTTGAATTCCGATTTTGAAAAAGTAGAAAGAAGGTGACTAGGGATGATGGAGAGATTTGAAAAGATAGAAATGAAAATTCCTGCAAAAGCAGAATATGTGGCTATTATTCGTTTAACAATGGCTGGTGTTGCGAATCGAATGGGCTTTGCTTATGACGATATAGAAGATATGAAAATTGCTATTAGTGAAGCTTGTACAAACATTGTACAACATGCATATAAAGAAGACGTTGGAGAAATTACAATTGTCTTTGGCTTATATGAAGATCGATTAGAAATTATGGCTGCGGATAATGGAGTTAGCTTTGATTTTAATAGTTTAAAAAGTAAAGTTGGTCCGTATGATATTAATAAACCAGTAGAACATTTGCCGGAAAATGGTTTAGGTTTATATTTAATCAATACGTTAATGGATGATATACAAATTATGCATGATGAGGGCATGACAGTTTTAATGACAAAATATATACAAAGAGAGCAGGTGGAGAATGATGGAAATCCAATCTCAACCTACAAATCTTACTAAAGAAGACGTTATTAAACTAATTGCAGACTTCCAACAAAACCAATGTGATGAAGCACAGGAAAGATTGGTTAATCACTATAAAAATCTTGTATACTCCATTGCATATCGCTATTCAAAAGGTGGGTCGATGCATGAAGATATTATACAAGTAGGAATGTTAGGGCTCTTAGGTGCAATAAGAAGGTATGATTATTCGATAGGGAATGCTTTTGAGCCGTTTGCAATACCTACAATAGTAGGCGAAATAAAGAAATATTTACGTGATAAAACTTGGGGTATTCACGTTCCAAGGCGAATTAAAGATTTAGGCGGGAAGATTAAACTTGCGATAGAGGAGCTAACAGATCGTTTCCAGCGTTCACCGAAGATTATAGAGATTGCAGATCATTTAGGACTATCCGAAGAGGAAGTGCTAGAAATTATGGATGCGAAAAATAATTATCGCGTATCTTCCTTAGATGATGTAGTTGAAAATTCATCTGATGGCAGTTCGGTAGCGAGGATTGAATCTGTAGGTGAAGTAGAGCAAGGATATGAAGAGACAGAAAGGCGTCTCGTTTTAAAGGATATTTTCAACGTATTAAATGACACAGAAAAGAGTGTTATTCATTATATATTTGGAGAAAATTTAAATCAAAAAGATACAGGGGAACGGTTAGGTATTTCACAAATGCACGTTTCTCGTATTAAAAGACAAGCGATAAGTAAATTGAAGCAAGCAGCATTTTTAGATACATAAAAATTTAAAATCATTATGTTTAAAACATGAGAAAAGGGGTAGTTATTAAGTATAGGAGGAGAATACTCAGCAATTATTATGTATAACCATAATGCAGCTACAGTTTCTGGTATATATAGACAAGTGTTAAAACCTTTCTTTGAATCTGAAATTAGTGATGAACAAGGACATGCCCTATATTTAGCGGAGAAAATTAAGACGTTAGGTGGTACACCTACTACAATCCCTTTACCAGTGAAACAAGTAGAAGATGTTAGAGAAATGTTAGAGTCCGCTAGACAATCAGAATATGAGACAATTAAGCGTTATGAAACGAGAAAAGAACAAGCAGCAAAATTAAATATGACAGAGTTAGTTGTAAAACTAGAAGATATGATTGCAGATGAAACAAATCATATGGAAGAATTAGATCGTCTTTTAAATGACAAAGCAATGGTGTTAAATTAATAGTGGAAATTTATAGAATGAAAGAACAAACTCTCATTTCTGGGGGTTTGTTCTTTTGCTGTATAAAAATTATGTTAGAGTAGGAAATTTTCATTTTGTAACTGAGTATGCAATACTAGAAAAATAGAAAATGATAATAGATTTACATTTTAAATAAGAAAAGGGGAAATAACTTGTGTCCATTTTAATTGTCGATGATAATCCGGTTAACATCTTTGTAATTGAAAAAATTTTAAAACAAGCCGGATATCAGGATCTTGTATCGCTGAATTCTGCACAAGAGCTTTTCGAATACATTCAATTTGGAGAAGATTCTTCCAGGTATAATGAAATTGATTTAATACTATTAGATATTATGATGCCTGAAATTGATGGACTTGAAGTTTGTAGGCGATTACAAAAAGAGGAGAAGTTTAAAGATATTCCTATTATTTTTGTTACAGCTTTAGAGGATGCCAATAAATTGGCCGAAGCTCTTGATATGGGGGCAATGGATTATATTACGAAACCTATAAATAAAGTTGAACTATTAGCACGTATGCGTGTAGCGTTACGCTTGAAATCGGAATTAAATTGGCATAAAGAACAAGAAGAAAATCTTCGGAATGAATTAGATTTAGCTACGCAAGTACAAAGAAACTTATTAAGTAGCCCATTAAGAGAAGATTATATAAAAATTGAAGCAAGTTACTTACCTTCATTTAAATTAGCTGGAGATATGTATTATTGGTATAAAATCGATGAAAACCGCTACGGTATTATATTATTAGACGTGATGGGACATGGTATATCTGCTTCATTAGTTTGTATGTTTATTTCGTCTGTATTACGTGAAACGATTAAATCTTTAATCGATCCAGAACTTGTCATTAAAGACTTAAATAAATATATGACTCTTTTACATAATGAGAATGACGATATTCCATATTATTTTACAGCGATATATTTAGTAGTAGATACAGAAAAGAGAACGATTGAATATGTAAATGCAGGGCATCCTTCTGGATACGTTTTAGTTGATGAAACAAATATGGTTGAACTAAATCGCGGGAGTTGTGCGGTAGGATTTTTTGATGAAATAAAAGTTGAAAAGACAGTTATACCTTTTGAGAAGAACGCTCAAATCGTATTGTTTACAGATGGTGTTCTTGAAGCAATTGCAAATGATGAATTTGAGGCTGAAGAGAAATTACGTACTTTTACAGAAAGAAAATGGGGAGATTTAGAAGGCGAGATAGAAGGGTTTTACAAGGAAGAACAAAAGAAAGCGCAATCAGATGATATGTGTCTAATTATGATACAAACGAATGCGAAATAAAAAGCGTATGAAATCCAAACAGAGGATTTCATACGCTTTTTATTGTATTTTTTGATAAATTTGTTCGCTAGGATTAAATTGGGTATAATGCGGCATTATATTTGAAAAACGAAGAGTTTCTTTATTTCCTAAACATAGAAAACCATTGTGACTTAAACTTTCATAAAATAGTTGCTGCACTTGATTTTGAAGTTTACTTGTAAAGTAAATTAAAACGTTACGACAAAGTATAATATGAAACTCGTTAAAAGATTGATCAGTTACTAAATTATGCTGTGCAAAAATAATGTTTTGTAAAAGTGATGGATTAAAATAAGCAAAACGATTATCTGTTGAATAATAGTTAGAAAATGCTTGTGTACCGCCAGCTTGTAAATAATTTTTCGTATAAGTTTGCATTTTATTTAACGGGAGGATAGCTTGTTTTGCTTTTTCTAACACATTTGTATTCATATCTGTTGCGTAAATAACCGACTTTTCACTTAATCCTTCTTCGTGAAGTAAGATGGACATTGATAATACTTCTTCACCAGTTGCGCATCCAGCATGCCAAATTCTAATTTCAGGTTGCTTTTTTAATTCAGGAATAACATGCTCTCTAAGCGCTTTAAAAAAGGCAGGGTTACGGAACATTTCAGTTACATTAATCGAGAAATCATTTAATAACTGTTCTAAAACCCCTTCCTCGTGAATTACTTTTTCAATTAATTTTGAAATGGTAGGGATATTAGAGAGCTGCATTCTATTACAAATTCTTCTATAAATAGATGTGCGAGCATATTGGCGAAAATCAAATCCTGATAGTTTAAATACTGCTTCTAATAGTAATTCAATTTCTAAGTTCGTGCGCTCATCTGTATCTACTGATGGATCAAAATTATAATACTTATTTTCCACTCCAACTAAACCTCACTTATTTTATTAACCATACACTCATTACCGAATAGAGTTGATGTAGATTTAATGGTTTACTTATATAATCTGAAGCGCCAGCAGATAAACATTTTTCCTTATCATTTGGCATTGCTTTAGCAGTTAATGCGATAATAGGTATTTCACTTAACCCTAAGTTCATTCGGATATTTTCCATCGTTTCATAACCGTCCATATTAGGCATCATAATATCCATTAAAATAAGGTCAATATTTGTATTGCTTTTTAGTATTTCTAAACACTCTAAGCCGTTTTGGGCAGTAATAATGTTGGCATTTTGTTTTTTTAATGCATTTTGTAACGCAAATATATTTCGATGATCATCATCGACAATTAAAATGGTTTTCTCTTGGAAGACGTTATTTGTTTCGGTAGTAACGATAGTTTCTTCCACAACTTCAGCAGGAATAACATCTTCTATCGTTGCCGCGACTTCTAAATTGGATAACTGTATATCTGGTAATCCTTTTGGAAGGTTAGGAATATATACCGTGAAAGTACTACCTTCTCCTACATTACTCTCTAACGTAATCCAACCACCTAACAATCTAGCAAACTCTTTACAAATAGATAAACCTAATCCTGTACCACCATACTTCCGAATCGTTGCGCCATCTGCCTGTTGAAAGGCTTCGAAAATAAGTTGATGCTGTTCTTTAGCGATACCAATACCAGTATCTTTTACTGAAATTGTAATCCAATCTTTACTTATAGACTGCATATCATGACTTAAATTACTTGTTTCTATCGAATCGAAATGTAAAGAAACGGATCCTTTTTCTGTAAATTTAAATGCATTGGATAATAAGTTTTTAATAATTTGCTCAATCCGTTTTGCATCTGTATAAAACAGATCAGGAATCGTATCACTGTCTTCAATAGTAAATTCGACATTTTTTTGTGCAGCTATATGTAAAAAGTTTTGATGCATATTGGCTGCCATGTCACTTATGTTCGTTGCTTCAAAAATGATGTCTAGTTTGCCTGCTTCTACTTTAGATAAATCGAGTATGTCATTAATTAAAGTAAGTAAGTCTTTCCCTGATGAATGAATGACAGTTGCTAATTCAATCTCATCGTCGGATAAATTGTTATCATGATTTTCTCTTAACATTTCAGATAATAGTAAAATACTATTTAACGGTGTGCGTAATTCATGTGACATATTTGCTAGGAACTCAGATTTGTATTTTGAACTACGCAACAACTCACTTGCTTTTTCTTCTAATTCTGATTTAGTAATTTGTAAGTCAGCTGTCTTTTGCTCCGCCTCTTCCGTTCTAGACTCTAATTGTTCATTCGTTGTTCGTAATTCTTCTGCTTGCATTTGTAGTTCTTCCGCTTGCGTTTGCAATTCTTCTGATTGAACTTGTAACTCTTCTGTCATTGCTTGTGATTCATGTAAAAGAGTTTGAATTCGCATACGTCCCATAATGCTATGGATTGTTAAACCTAGATTATCAACGGTTTGTTGAATTAAATCTTGATGTAAATCTGAAATCTCAGTTACACTTACTAACTCCATTACTGCGATCACTTCATCCTCAAATAAGATAGGGATGATTAATAGATTTTTAGGGCGTATTTCTAATACTCCACTAGTGACATAACGAAACTCTTCGGGTATGTCTCTGAGAATAAAACTTTTCTTTTCTAAGGCAGACTGTCCAATGAAACCTTCACCCATTTGAATCGATTGTTTCCCAATATCAGCACCTTGATCGGCGAAAGAAGCTTTCTTCACATAATAGACAGTGTCTTCAATTTCTTCACGTACATAAAATGCACCGCAAGAAGTTTGCGTTTTTTGTATCACTCCACTAAGAATTTTGTTACCTAACATCTCAATAGAAGATACACCTTGATACATTAAAATTAATTCTGCAAGCTCAGTTTGTAACCATTCTCTTTTCGATATTTCGTCTAGTAAGTGATTCGTTGTATGAGCAAGATCTTTTATTTCATCACGTGTGTTTACATGAATTCTTTCCGTGATTTTTTCTTTAGAAGAAATGGATTTAATAGCTTGAATTACATTTTTAATCGTTTTTGTAATGGAATTAGAAATATAAAGGGAAACAATAATGGAAATGCAAGAAAGTAAGAACAATAAACTGTATAACCAAATCTCTAATTTATTATTTTCAGTATCTAATTGTGCTGCTCTTTTTTTCGTTAATTGCTCCTCAGTGCTACGGAAGTTAGTTACCTGTGACTGTAAGGACTGAATTTGAGTCGTGTCGATTGTTTGTACATTATTACTATTATGATTTGCAATTAACGGGTGAATCTCTTTATTTATCCAACTAATAATATTTTCGTTAATCTGTTTTAATTTTTCTTGCTGAGATGGGTTATCCTCTAATAATGAGAAAAGATCTTGATAATGCTTTTCGTAATCCTTTTCCGCAGAATTAAGAGATTGTACGTAATTTGGATTATTAGAAATGATAAACCCTTTCGCTTTATTTTCAATTGTTAGTAAATCTTTCTCCACTTGATTTGTTAAATTGAGAACTTTAAAATCGTGCTCAATAATAAAATTACGAGATT
>NZ_JBNLYE010000206.1:0-7257 GCF_050172095.1 Bacillus sp. GMs2/2 | reverse complement strand
TCAATACAATGTATTTGACATTGTATTTCTTTTTCGTTATATTGGTTTTATAAAATTAAATTGTGCACAACTTAATTAGAAGGGAGTTATTTATGACAGAAGACTCTTTGCATCTAGATAACCAACTTTGTTTTTCTATTTACGCCTGCTCTAGAGAGGTTACTCGTTTTTATCGACCTTATTTAGAAGAAATGGGTATTACGTATCCCCAGTACATTACTTTACTCGTACTATGGGAGCAAGATGGACTAACAGTAAAAGAAATTGGAGAACGTCTATTTTTAGATTCTGGTACGTTAACACCTATGTTAAAACGCATGGAATCATTAAAACTTGTAAAACGTGTTCGTTCCAAAGAAGACGAGCGAAAAGTTTGTATTGAATTAACAGAACAAGGCAAAGATTTAAAGGAAAAGGCTTGTTCATTACCGACAACGATGGCTACAAACTTAGGAATTACAGAGCAAGAATATCGCTCTTTATTAATTCAACTAAATAAAATAATTGACACAATGAAAACAATTAATGATGGAAAAGGGGAATAAATATGGATAAATTATATACTGCTTCAGTAACAGCAACAGGTGGAAGAAATGGGAAAGTAGTTTCAGATGATGGCATATTAAATCTTGATGTAAAAATGCCGAAAGCACTAGGTGGTGCAGGCGGAGAAGCAACAAATCCAGAACAACTATTTGCAGCTGGTTATGCAGCTTGTTTCGATAGTGCATTACAACTTGTCATTCGTACAAAACGTGTGAAAGTAGAAAGTACAGAAGTAACTGCTCACGTTTCTATCGGAAAAGATACAGATGGTGGTTTCGGTCTATCTGCTGTACTTGATGTACATGTGGCTGGCGTTTCACATAGCGAAGCACAAGAACTTGTAGAAGCGGCTCACGGTGTATGTCCTTATTCGAAAGCAACACGAGGAAATATTGAAGTTACATTAAACGTACGCTAAAAAATTTAGCAAAACAAAAACGCGCGACATTCGTCACGCGTTTTTTGTTTTTGTAAATTTATGAATTGCTTTCCACGCTTCTTCTTTTCCAAGTCCTGTTTCAGAAGAGAATAGAACAATTTCATCGCCAATTTCAACAGCAAGTGTTTCTTTTACAACTTTTAAATGCTTTTGCCATTTCCCTTTCGGAATTTTATCGGCTTTCGTCGCAATAATAATTGTTGGGATTTCATAATGCTTTAAGAAATCATACATCATCACGTCATCACTTGTTGGTTGGTGACGTAAATCAACTACTAATACAGCTGCGTCTAATTGCTCACGAGTTGTAAAGTACGTTTCAATCATTTTCCCCCATGCAGCGCGCTCCGATTTAGATACTTTTGCATATCCATAACCTGGAACGTCAACAAAGTGCATCATCTCATTGATTAAGAAAAAGTTCAGCGTTTGCGTTTTTCCTGGTTTAGAAGAAATACGCACTAACTTTTTACGATTTAAAATTTTATTAATAAAGGAAGACTTCCCCACATTTGAACGACCTGCTAATGCAATTTCTGGTAAATCACTGTCTGGATATTGTTCTGGTTTAACAGCACTAATTACAATATCTGCTTTTGTTACTTTCATTGTTTCACTCCTACTAATGCGTGCTCCAATACTTCATCTAAATGAGATGCAAGCACAAACGTAAGGTTTTCTTTTACGCTCTCTGGAATATCATCTAAATCTTTCTCGTTTTCTGCTGGCAAAATAATTTTTGTTAAGCCTGCGCGGTGAGCACTTAATGTTTTTTCTTTTAAACCACCAATTGGTAATACACGACCACGAAGTGTAATTTCACCTGTCATACCCACTTCTTTACTTACAGGAATACCTGTTAGCGCAGAAATAAGTGCCGTTGCCATCGTAATACCTGCTGACGGTCCGTCTTTTGGAACTGCTCCTTCTGGAACGTGAATATGAATATCATTTTTCTCATGGAAATTCGGATCGATCTGAAGCTCTTCTGCACGAGAACGTATATAACTAAACGCAGCTTGTGCTGATTCTTTCATAACATCCCCAAGTTTCCCTGTTAAAATTAGTTTCCCTTTTCCTGGCGCTACAGAAACTTCAATGGCAAGTGTATCGCCGCCTGCTGCTGTGTAAGCTAGACCTGTTGCCATACCAACTTGGTCTGTTTTTTCAGCTTGCCCATAACGGAATATGTGTTTACCAAGTAAATCAACAATCTTTTTCTCTGTCACAACGATACGTTTACGTTCTGCTGTAACGATAATCTTCGCTACTTTACGGCAAACTTTTGCAATTTGGCGCTCTAGCGTACGAACACCAGCCTCACGTGTATAATAACGAATAATCTCAAGCAGCGCTTCATCACGCACTTGTAAATTACCTTTTCGTAAGCCATGTTCTTTTAATTGTTTCGGCAACAAATGCTCACGAGCAATGTGTACTTTTTCAAGTTCTGTATAGCCAGCAATCGAAATGATTTCCATACGGTCAAGTAATGGACCTGGAATACTTGAAAGTGTATTAGCAGTTGCTACAAACATAACTTTTGATAGATCATATGGTTCTTCAATGTAATGATCACTGAAGTTATGGTTTTGTTCTGGATCTAATACTTCAAGTAATGCCGCTGATGGATCTCCACGGAAATCGTTAGACATTTTATCAATCTCATCTAATAAGAAGACTGGATTAACTGTTTTCGCCTTTTTCATACCTTGAATAATGCGTCCTGGCATTGCTCCAACATATGTACGACGGTGACCACGAATTTCAGATTCATCACGCACACCACCAAGAGATACACGGACGAAGTTACGATTCAATGATGTTGCAATTGAACGCGCTAACGAAGTTTTGCCGACCCCAGGAGGGCCTACTAAACAAAGGATAGGTCCTTTTAATGAATTCGTTAACTTCTGTACAGCTAAATATTCAAGTACACGCTCTTTCACTTTTTCAAGACCGTAATGATCGTTATTTAAAATCTCTTCCGAATGAGCAAGGTCAATTATATCTTCTGTTGCCTCTGTCCACGGAAGCGCTA
Source organism: Bacillus sp. GMs2/2 (assembly GCF_050172095.1). Lineage (NCBI taxonomy): Bacteria > Bacillati > Bacillota > Bacilli > Caryophanales > Bacillaceae > Bacillus > Bacillus sp. GMs2/2. The sequence continues at coordinate 4,231 of NZ_JBNLYE010000206.1, read as the reverse complement.
ATAACCAATCAATATAATTGCGAATAACACCACTCTCCGCAGAACTTGCTGGTAACTTTTCATAACGATCTAATTCTTTCAGGGCAGCCTTCATTGTTTCTTCCGGCATTCCTGACTGTTCAATTTTCTCACGAAGTTCTTCTACTTCTCCGCCCTTGCCTTCTTTGTCGCCAAGTTCAGTTTGAATCGCCTTCATTTGCTCACGTAAGAAATATTCTTTTTGCGTGCGCTCCATGGAACGTTTCACTTTTTGCCCAATTTTCTTTTCTAGGCTAAGTAACTCTTGTTCATCTTGAATAATTGAAATAAGTGTTTGTAATCGTTCTTTTACAGATACAATCTCTAAAATCTCTTGTTTCTGCTTCGTTTTAATCGGCAAGTGAGAAGCAATTAAATCAGCTAATCTCCCTGGTTCTTCCACATCAGCTACCGTTGCAAAAGTTTCATTTGAAACTTTTTTCGAAACTTTAATATATTGTTCGAAATGCTCCAGTAACGTACGCATAAAAGCTTTCTCTTCTAAATCATCTTCTACTTCTTCAGTTACCTTTTTAATAGACACTTGTACTACATTTTCTTCTTCGATAAACTCTATTACTTCTGCTCTATGTAAACCTTCCACAAGGACACGAAGCGTACCGTTCGGCAATTTTAACATTTGCTTCACTTTCGCCACTGTACCTACACTATATATGTCATCTTCTTTCGGATCATCGATATTCATTTCTTTTTGCATTGCTAAAAAGATGATATTTTCATCCATTGCCGCCTGCTCTAGTGCTTGTATCGATTTATCACGTCCTACATCAAGATGCAAAACCATCGTTGGATATACGAGAACGCCTCTTAATGGTAGGAGGGGCACGATTCTTTCGTTCGTATTCATACTAGACATAGCACCTCCATAATAAATTAAACTCCTGTTCAACTATTTTATATTACAATACACCTAGATGCAATTGCTGAGATTCCGCGCAATTGTAAATAGCTTGTTTTTCTACCTCACGAAAAGAAAAAGACTCCGATTAAGCATACAAACTTAAACGAAGTCTGGCAAATTTTATTATTGTTTATTTTTACATAGATTGTGCATCTGTTTCGTCTACGTGAGTATGTACATCTAGCTCTCTATGCATATTTTCTTGCATAAACGTTAACTCAAATACTTCTTTTAACTTACGAACAGGAATAATTTCAATTCCCTTGATCGTATACAAAAATGGTTGCATATTTTCAGCAGGAATAATGACTTTCTTAGCTCCCGCTTTTTTCGCAGCTTTTATTTTTGCGTATACGCCACCAATAGGCTTTACTTCTCCGTGTATACTTATTTCACCTGTCATCGCTACTTCATTATTTACATACGTGCGGTGCACCGCAGAATATACACCTGTTGCCATAGCGATTCCTGCAGAAGGGCCATCAATTGGGATACCCCCTGGAAAGTTAATATGTATATCGTATCCTTCTGGCAACACATCTAAAGAACGAAGTACTGTTAATACATTATCAACAGAGCCTTTCGCCATACTTTTACGACGAATCGATTTCGTTTGACTACCAATACTTTCTTCTTCCACAATTCCGGTAACATTTACCGATCCTTTATCTTTCGCCGGAATTGCTGTTACTTCAATTTCTAATAACGCACCTGTATTTGGTCCGTATACAGCAAGACCATTTACAAGACCAATCCTTGGAATCGGATAAATGCGCTTTTCATATTTCGGTGTAAGCTGACTTGAGTGAACAACCCACTCTATATCTTCATCCTTAATGAAAGAACGTTCTTCATTTATCGCCATACCCGCAGAGATTTGCACGAGATTAATCGCTTCTCGTCCATTCCTTGCATACATCCCAATCATCTCAATACCATTTTCACCTATTTGCATTTCCACTTTTTCCGCGGCATTTTTCGCTACTTTTTGAATTTCTTCCGTATCTAATTCACGGAAAAATACTTCTAAGCAACGTGACCGAATAGCAGGAGGAATTTCCTCTGGCGAACGTGTCGTTGCTCCAACTAAGCGAAAATCTGCCGGTAAGCCTTTTTGGAAAATATCATGTATATATGTTGGGATCATTGTATTTTCTTCACTATAGTACGCACTTTCTAAAAATACTTTTCGATCTTCTAACACCTTTAACATTTTGTTCATTTGAATCGGATGGAGCTCGCCAATCTCATCAATAAACAAAATACCACCATGTGCATCTGTTACAGCCCCTTTTTTCGGTTGCGGAATACCTGCTTGCCCCATCGCCCCAGCACCTTGATAAATCGGATCATGCACCGAACCAATTAAAGGGTCTGCGATACCACGTTCATCAAACCGAGCTGTTGTCGCATCAAGTTCAATAAATGTTGCATTCGTACGAAATGGAGATTTAGGATTTCGTTTCGCTTCTTCTAATACAAGACGTGCTGCCGCTGTTTTCCCAACACCTGGTGGGCCATATATGATTACATGTTGCGGATTCGGACCACAAAGAGCCGCTTTTAACGACTTAATCCCGTCCTCTTGCCCTACAATATCTAAAAAGGTTGTAGGACGCACCTTTTCTGCTAGCGGCTCTGTTAAAGAAATCTCACGCATTTTACGAAGTTGTTCTAATTCTTTTTTCGATTCTCGATCAATTGAAACTTTTTGTGTTCGTTGATTTCGAAGTAAATGCCAGAAATACAATCCGACAATTACACCAAAAACAAGTTGAACAACTAAAAATATATTTGTCCAGCTCATTATTTATTTCCTCCCGCAATATTTTATCTCTTAGTATTTCCGCGGAGGAACGTAGCTAAACATAAAGAAAAACAGCAATTATAAAAATTGCTGTTTCCCTTTCGCATTATGCAGATGTTTTTGTATCAAGTACAGTACCGTCTTGTAACACCAATTTTGGCGGCTCATTATCAGCTACTGTTTCTTTTGTAAGAATACACTTCTCGATATCTTTACGAGATGGAAGTTCGAACATTACATCAAGCATTAAGCCTTCAATAATAGAACGAAGTCCACGAGCACCCGTTTTACGTTCAATTGCTTTTTTCGCAATTTCGATTAGTGCACCTTCTTCAAACTCTAACTCAACATCGTCAAGCTCCAATAGTTTTTGGAATTGCTTAACAAGTGCATTTTTCGGTTTCGTTAAAATATCAACAAGAGCATCTTCATCAAGTGGCTCTAGGTTCGCAATAACTGGAAGACGACCGATAAACTCTGGAATTAAACCAAATCTTAAAAGATCCTCTGGTAATACGTGAGATAAAACATGCTTCTCATTTACATCAGCATTTTTCTTCTCAGAACCAAATCCAATTACTTTTTCACCAAGGCGACGTTTAATAATCGGCTCAATGCCATCAAACGCTCCACCACAAATGAATAAGATGTTCGTTGTATCAATTTGAATAAACTCTTGGTGCGGATGCTTACGACCACCTTGAGGTGGAACGCTTGCTACAGTACCTTCTAAAATTTTTAGAAGTGCCTGTTGCACACCTTCACCAGATACATCACGTGTAATTGATGGATTTTCGGACTTACGTGCCACTTTATCAATCTCATCAATATAAATGATTCCTTTTTCCGCTTTCTCTACATCATAATCAGCTGCTTGAATTAATTTTAGTAAGATATTTTCTACATCTTCACCAACATATCCAGCTTCTGTTAAAGATGTTGCGTCCGCGATTGCAAATGGAACATTTAGAATACGCGCTAACGTTTGTGCAAGTAATGTTTTACCACTACCTGTTGGCCCGATAAGTGCGATATTACTCTTCGCTAATTCTACATCATCAATTTTGCTGTTAGAATTAATGCGTTTGTAATGGTTATATACCGCTACCGCTAGTGCTTTTTTCGCGCTATCTTGCCCGATGACATACTCATCTAAGATTTCACGAATTTCTACCGGTTTCGGTACATCTTTGAATTCTACTTCTTCGTCCTTCGCAAGCTCCTCTTGTACAATTTCAGTACAAAGTTCGATACACTCGTCACAAATGTAAACACCTGGACCTGCCACTAACTTTCGAACTTGCGTTTGTGTTTTACCACAGAAAGAACATTTTAATTGCCCTTTTTCATCATTAAATTTAAACATATTTTCACACCCCTTACAAAGTGCTAACCTCTTGCCTTCGTATGTACACGATAAATGTATCGTATGTAAATACATATTATGTCACTACGTGGCGAGAAATACAAATAATATGACTAGT
>NZ_JBNLYE010000205.1:0-7307 GCF_050172095.1 Bacillus sp. GMs2/2 | reverse complement strand
GGATTAGAGGGAGTAGGATATAAATTTTCACCTAAGATAAGTCCTAGTGCAGGTGAAGTAAAAGTAAAGTTAAAAGCTGCCGGGTTAAATCATAGGGATTTATTTATTATAAATAATAGAAAAGAAATGGATCTACCATTAGTAATAGGGTCAGATGGATCAGGAATTGTTACAGAAATAGGAGAAGGAGTTTCAAATATTACACTACATACAGAAGTTATTATTAATCCTAGTATTGGATGGGAACATGCTACTGAAGTACCGGAGTTACCGGAAGTGCTAGGTGGGCCGAAAGATGGAACGTTTGCTGAATATGTAATTGTACCAGTTGAAAATGTTGTAGAAAAGCCGTCATATCTTACTTGGGAAGAATCAGGTGTTTTATCTTTATCCGCATTAACTGCATATAGAGCGCTTTTTACTAAAGGTAGATTGAAGCGCGGCGAACACGTTTTAATTCCGGGAATAGGCGGTGGTGTTGCTACATTTGCCATGTTATTCGCGAAAGCAATTGGCGCAAAAGTGAGTGTTACTTCAAGGGTAGAGAATAAAATGGAACTTGCTGCAAAATATGGTGCAGATATTTCTTTTCATAGTGCCGGAAATTGGGAAGAGAGCTTACAAGGTGAAAAAGTAGATTTAATAATAGATAGTATAGGTCCAGCAATTTTTTTGAAATATTTTGATGTATTAAAACCAAATGGAAGAATCGTGAATTTTGGTGCAAGCTCAGGAGATAAAATTGAATTACCATTACGCGCGCTATTTTACAATCAAATTGATATTATGGGAACATCCATGGGTAGCCGTGAGGAATTTAATGAGATGATAAAGTTTATAGAAAAACATCAAATTAAACCAATTATTGATAAAGTTTACTCGTTAGAAGAAGCAATTCGAGCACTAAGCCGTATGGAACGTGGAGAACAATTCGGAAATATTGTACTTCAAATGAATTAAAAAATATGATTTTGCAATTAGTATATTTAAATGAACATGTTATGTATTCCAAACATGAAAAAAATACGAATCGCCTTATTATAAAGGTTTACGAACTTTATACATAAATAGCGTATAAAATTTGTTTTATAATTGTCACATGAGCAATAGTAAAATGAGAATTAGATGAGAAAAGTTTAAGCCCATTTTCATAATGGTATTGTATACTGTGTAAATCAAGAACACTTGTAAGTAGGGAGAGAGTATTATGAATTACACAGTATTTCAGTGGTTTAATAATTTTGCTGATTCATCCAAACTATTAGATACGATAATGGTTGCAATTACAAATAGCGCTGCATACGTAGCCATTTTATTTATGCTTATCTTATGGTTTAATAATGGAAAGAAAGAGAATGCAATTAGAAAACAATATACAGTTTTATATACGACGCTTTCGGTTATTATTGCATTAGTAGTAAATGTTCTTATACATGCGGTATATTACCATCCGCGTCCGTTCGTATCACATGATGTACATCAATTAGTACCACATGCAGCAGATTCATCATTTGTTAGTGATCATTCTGTACTTGTATTTTCAATCGCCTTCGTATTTATTCTTAGAGGAGAAAAACTGAAATATATCGCGCTATTATGGGCAGTGTTAGTCGGTATATCACGTATGTATGTAGGTGTTCATTATCCTTTAGATATACTTGGTGCAGCTTTCATAACACTTGTTACGAGCGGTTTAGTAATGCAAAGTACACGTATGTTTGAACCAATAGCGAAATTCGTATTCAAAATGTATGCATTAGTAGCGAGACGAATTCCTTTCTTAGCAAAATATAACCATATCGCATAATTTTCTTATAAAAAGTTCCCCTTTGGAAATCCAGAGGGGAACTTTTTATAGTAAATAAGAAAAGAGTTTAGAGTGATATGCAATCAAGTTTTGGTGGAGTTAATATTCAGAAATTTCACGCACCGTACTTTAATTAAATAAAACAAAAACAAAAAATAACAATAGTTAGTTTCGTATTGTTTTAAAGGAATTAAAAAGAAAACTTCGAAACATATAGTATCGTAAACAAAAACTACAAATTATAAAACGCATCTTCGTACGAATCCATTCCAAAAGAGAGGAGATAAGTATGCAAAAACTTCAAACGAATAAAGGCGCTCGATATATGATGATTGCTTTTATTGTTTTGTTTCTTATTATGATTTTGCGTATAGTCTATATTCAGGCAGTAGGAGTCGTGCATAATGTAAATGTAAAGGACCTCGCGGATGAACAACATAATAAAAAAGGTGTTTTAGAAGCGAATCGTGGCACTATCTATGACCAAACGGGAAAGGTGTTAGTACAAGATTCTACAACATATCGAGTTGTTGTGAATTTAAAAGGAAAAGATAAAGTGAAAAATAAAGATGAAACCGCACAACAATTAGCCGATGTGCTTGAAATTGATAAAGAAGAAGTATTAAAAAACTTTCATGAAGGGCGTACGCAAGTTGAAATTGGGAAAATTGGTCGGAACTTATCTAGGGAAACGAAGGAAAAAATTAACGATTTAAAAATACCAGGTGTATCTTTTATGTCGGAAAAAGCAAGAGTGTATCCGAATGAAGATTTTGCATCCTATATACTGGGTTTTGCTAGACCAGATGATAAAGGGAATACGGAAGGAAAGTTTGGGCTTGAAAAGAGTTTGGATAAATATTTGCGCTCTACAAACGGGAATATAGAATATGTGGGTACACGAAGGGGGATTCCGCTTACAAATGATATAGGTAAAGTAGAACCTGCTAAAAATGGGAATAACGTGTATTTAACGCTTGATAAACAAATTAATAGCTTTTTAGAAGAAGCGATGAACAAAGCACAAGAGCATTATGATCCTTCTATGTTAATTGGAATTATTGCTGATCCAAAAACAGGAAAGGTTTTAGCGATGTCTAGTAAACCTAGTTACAATCCTAATGTAGGTGATATCGAATACTTTTTAAATGATCCGATTGCAAATGCATATGAACCAGGTTCAACTATGAAAGTTTTTACGTTAGCAGCTGCCATTAATGAAGGTGTATATAACGGAAAAGAATATTTTCAATCTGGAAAATATTCCGTTGGTTCCTCTGATATAAAAGATCATAATGGTGGATTTGGATGGGGGTCAATTACATTTGATGAAGGTTTTGAAAGATCATCAAACGTAGCTTTTTCTATTTTAGAAGATCAGTTACTGAAACCAAATAAATTTAAGCAATATATGAATAAATTTGGATTCAATCAAAAAACAGGAATAGATTTACCTGGAGAAAGTAAAAATACTTTATTATTAAATACGCAAATTCAACAGGTTACAACTTCTTTCGGTCAAGGTTCTACAGTAACTCCGATTCAATTAATCCAAGCAGCTACTGCTATAGCAAATGACGGGAAAATGATGCAACCATATATCGTTGATAAAGTTGTAAATCCAACAAATAAAGAAGTTATTATGGAAAATCAACCGAAAGAAATTGGGAATCCGATAAAAAAAGAAACAGCGGACAAGGTTAGAAGCTTAATGGAGCGTGTTATAACATCTTCAAAAGGAACTGGTACAATGTATAAAGTAGATGGTTATCCAATTGGAGGTAAGACAGGAACAGCACAAATCCCGAATCCTGAAAACGGCCGATATATGGAAGGGAAAGAGAATTACATTTTCTCCTTTTTAGGAATGGCTCCAATTGATGATCCGGAGTTAATCGTATACTTAGCTATTAAGCAGCCAAAGTTAAAAGGAGATGAGTATGGAGCTCAGCCTCTTGCTGAAATATTTAAACCTGTTATAAAAAACAGCCTTGAATATTTAAAGGTGAAACCGTATACAGAAAAACAAATAGCTGATGCAACGAAGCAATCTCAATTAAAAGTACAAAATTATGTAAATCAATCGATGGGTACAGCAGAGAAAAGTGTAGAAAAAGAGAAGCTACAGCCAATAATTTTAGGAGAAGGAAAAATAATAAAACAATATCCACAGTCTGGCGAGGTCATGAGTGAAGGGGATCGTATATTTTTATTAGGGAATAACGCACAAATGCCAAATGTAAAAGGTTGGTCCATGCGTGATGTTATGTATTTCTCTAAGCTTTTGAAATTAGATTTGAAAACTTCTGGTACAGGTTATGTAACGAGCCAAAGTATTGAAAAAGGACAAAATTTACAAGAAGGAGATACACTAGAACTAGAATTAGAACCGCCGTTACAACCGTTAACAGAGGCGAATACGAATTAATTCAGGTATTTGGAAGGAGCTAGATGCAAATGGCTCTTTCTTTAGAGCTGTAAGTAATTTCACGCACCGTAATTTTCAGAAAAAACAATAAATAAATGAATTAATAGAGATACGTTATTAAATATCTGATTATTTTTTATTTACAGTTAAAAATAATTGTGATAATATGGAAAAAATCAAATACAGTGAAGAGAAGAGTAAATAAAATGAATTTTTTACAGAGAGCTCCATTTAGCTGAAAAGGAGTAAAAATTCTTTATTGAACCAAGCCTCTGAGCAGCGCATCGGAACCTATTATTAGGGGATGGTGTGACGGGAGCTCCCGTTATAGAGCTATGGTATAAGCATGAGTTAGAATGCAGTACCTGATAAGGTTAATATGGTGACATATTAACAAACTAGGGTGGCACCGCGATGATAAATCTCGTCCCTAAGATTAAAAGTCTTGGGGGTGGGATTTTTTTATTGTTTTAAAACAATTTGGAAAGCGGGGGCCAAAAATGAAAAACTTTCTTAAAGATTGGAAATATCCTTTATTACTACTGTCCGGTGTTGGTATTGCGAATTTAGGAGCATGGATTTACTTAATAGCATTGAATGTACTTGTCTATCATATGGGCGGATCAGCCTTAGCTGTTGCTGCTTTATATGTAATAAAACCATTAGCCACTTTATTTACAAACGCTTGGTCTGGGAGTATGATTGATCGTTTAAATAAACGGAAATTAATGATTCACCTCGATATATATCGTGCGTTATTTATCGCTATTTTACCTTTACTTCCGTCACTTTGGATTGTTTATGTATTTGTATTCTTTATAAGTATGGCCAGTGCAATTTATGAGCCAACTGCTATGACGCATATGACGAAATTAATTCCAGTAGAACAAAGACAACGTTTCAACTCATTACGTAGTTTAATAGGATCTGGTGCATTTTTAATTGGTCCAGCGATAGCAGGGGTTTTATTAATTGCGAGTACACCAGAGATTGCTATATATATAAATGCTATAGCATTTCTGTTATCAGGATTCATTACATTACTTTTACCTAATCTTGATAAGAAAGAAGCTTCGGATACAACAAGTAATACATTATCTCTTACAGTATTAAAAAAAGATTGGAACACTGTTATAAATTTTAGTAGAAAACATGTGTATGTCGTATGCGTGTACTTCTTATTTCAAAGTATGTTCGTATTAGCAACCGCTACTGATTCACTTGAACTATCGTTTGCGAAAGAGGTATTACTACTAACAGATAGTGAATATGGTTTTCTAGTTAGTATAGCTGGTGCAGGATTTATTTTAGGTGCCATAACAAATACAATTTTGTCAAAGAAATTAGCACCTTCACTTCTAATTGGAATAGGATCATTATTCATTACAATTGGTTATTTAATTTATGCTTTTTCAAATGTATTTTTAATAGCTGCTATTGGATTCTGTATTTTATCTTTTTCAATGGCATATGCAAATACAGGATTTTATACATTTTACCAAAATAATATCCCTGTTCATATGATGGGACGGATTGGGAGTATATATGGACTTGTTATTGCGATAGTAACAATCTTTATTACAATATTATCTGGTGTTGCGACTCAGTTCATTTCTATACAACTTGTAGTTATTGTAGGTTCATTGGTCATGTTATTTATTACTATCGTCTTATGTGTGTTTACTTTATTCCCAGCACAATCTAAGTTGTATTCTACTGAATCAATAAAGTGAAACTTTAATCAGGGGGCATCCCCCACTGATTATCAGCCCTCACCAATCGGGCTTTTACGGGCAGCAGGGTCCCCACTTAACTTCTTTGCTTTCGCTGAATTTTGAGATGGGGGTCTTACTGCCCACAAATAGCGGGATAAATTCGAAATGAACTTTGTGTTCTCATTAACAATTTATCGTATTTAATAAAAGGGTTCTTTCCCCTTTATATGGAAAAATTAATAAGGGGAAAGAACAATACCGAAAGATAAGGGTGGTTGTCGTGATAAAAACAAAAGATGAAATTGATAAAATTGTAAAAGAAATACAAAAGAAAATAGATTTCTCTGGAGTAGTTTTAGTAAAAAAAGAAAAAGACTTAGTCTATGAAAAAGCTTTGGGTTACGCAAACCAAAGTGAATGTATAAACAATACGATACAAACAAGATTTGGCATTGCCTCAGGATGTAAAATTTTCACTGCAATTGGGATCTGTCAACTTGTTGAAAAAGGTTTTATTTCTTTTCATACAAAATTAAAAGATTGTCTAGAGATAAAATTTCCAAACTTCGATGAAGATATTACAATACATCAACTACTAACGCATAGCGCTGGTATACCAGATTATTTTGATGAAAGTATTATGGATAACTTCGAAGATCTTTGGAAACAAACACCTATGTATCTATTAAAGAGCTTAAAAGACTTTTTATCATTATTCCAAAAAAGTAATATGATGTTTGCACCTGGAACTAAGTTTCACTACAACAATGCAGGTTTTATCATACTTGGATTAATAATAGAAGAACAGACGGGAATTAAATTTACGGAGTATATAGAAAAGAACATTTTTAATCCGATTGGCATGAATGATTCTGGCTATTTTTCGTTAGATAGATTACCAAGACATACAGCTCTAGGATATATAAAGGACGAAACCAACCAAAATTGGAGAACAAACGCCTACTCTATACCGATAAAAGGAGGAGCTGATGGAGGTGCATATGTTACTGCACCAGACATGCTAAAATTTTGGGCGGCCCTATTTAATAATGAAATTTTAGGAAAGGAATATACAAAATTACTTTTAACTCCTCACATTCAAGTAAATGATAAACAGTCCTACGGATATGGAATATGGATTGAAACACGAGAAAACAAGGTATTCAAATATCATGTAATGGGATATGATCCAGGCGTCAGTTTTCGCTCGGCTATATATCCAGAATTAGGAATCACTTTAGTTATTCCATCGAATAAAGGGGCAGGACCTGAAAAATTAATGACAGAAATAGAAAGAGCTTTTTAATTATATGGATTTAAAAGAAGAGATACGAAAATAATTTAAACGGGTTCATGA
>NZ_JBNLYE010000204.1:0-7312 GCF_050172095.1 Bacillus sp. GMs2/2 | reverse complement strand
AGTAGATTTAAGTTTAATTATTTTCTACATATCCTATTCCATAATTACTCCTAAAATAGAATAATATTACTAATCATTTATTGTAAATTGACTATTTGCCAGGCAACCGAATGTCGCGCCAGCTACCTACATCGCATTGGCCAAATTCATTATTACCTACCGCGACTACCGTGCCATCCGATTTAAGGCCAACAGTATGACAACGCCCCGCCGCTATCATATCTTTGGGCCATCGCTTCACTTTTTCTTTCGATAAAAGGTAATCCATGTTTTACCTCCTTGCATATAAGCAACTGTATCATAATAGATATTTTTATCAAATTTCATTATAAATCTACATTTACAAAGAAAGCTTATTTTACTTCTTTAAAAAATAAAAACCTCCAGTTTAAATACTAGAGGTTTTCTCTTTATTTCTTCAAGCGGTCAATAAAATCGTTCAATTTATCTAGCGATTTCATATTCTGATTGCAAGCTACACCATCTTTGCAAATGTAGTTTCCCTTTTTAACGAAAGTTCCTGGTACATCGCCTTTAATTTCAACTAAAAACATTCCTACTTCTTCATGCCCATGACATAATGAACAAATGCTTTTTTTATTTAAACTTTGGAACGTTCCTTGCAGACCAACAAATTTATTTTTATCATTTTTCGCTATAATAAATTTCCTGCTTGATCCCTTATCAATCCAGCTTAAATAAGATATTTCTTTCATATCCATTTCTTCCATATCAGGAAGTTTTAACTTTTTCGCCTTAGGAAATAACTTTTTTAATGTTTGTGCTGTAACTTCTTGAAACGGAATTACATACGGATTTATTTTCATTAAAAATGATTCTGCATCTTCTCTATTTTGAACTGTTAATACCGTATCAATTAACTCTTTCTGTTCATCCGTTAAATTCTCAAATACATGTATTATCTTTTCAATCGCAAGCGATTTTAACGCTTGAATTACACCTCTATCATTTGCCGTTGCATGCCCGTTTGCTAAAATATAAGCTTGTGATTTTATAAAATTATATTGATCACTTCTAATAAACGCTTCCATCTTTATCACTCCATACAAATTGTTGATCTAGTTTTATTGTATACAATGATTACGTTTTTTGATATGTAAAAGATAACTTAGAAACAAACATTACATATATCACTTATTCTCTACCGCTGCATTTCCTGACAAAAGAAGCCATCATCTGTTTTCCATTCCGCATATAATACGTCTTCAAATTTAGTAATTCCTTTTTGCTTTATTTGTTTATAAAGCCACCCTTCATCAAATCCCGCTTCCCTCAAATTATCCTTAACTACTTTTCCATCACTAATTAATGAAATTGGTAAGTATACAGGCTTATGTTTTAAACTTAAATCATTTACAGTAGGAGATTCGTATTTACTTTTTTTCAAAACGCTTATGTTTCCGTTAGGTTCCAATATCATATATTCAACTTCTCGGATTGAAAATATATCTTTTTGTTGCCTAAGCATTTGTTGTAATTGGTTTATATCCAAATGATTTACGCTTAATTGTTCACGATCAATCTTTCCATTACGAATAATAATTGAAGGATATCCTTCAAAAAACCTTCTTGTCCCTCTTACTTTTTGTGTTATCACTTCAATAGTATAAATTAAAATTACCCAAACAAATACTGAATATAAAATAGACCATACTTTAATTTTAGGATCATATATTGAATTTCCAACGAGCTCACCTAGGACGATTGCAGAAATAAAATCAAAGGGCGTTAGCTGAGATATTTGTGTTTTCCCTAATATTTTTGTAGCAATTAATAGAACAAAAAAACCAATTAAAAGCTCTATCGTTATTTGTCCAATATGATTCATATATGTTCACCTTTCTACTCTTCAAATGTTCTGTATAGCATTTAATAAAAAACGGCACATTTTTTCTATTATCATGCCCGTTCACACTTCATATATCCAATACATATAAAACAAAAAGAGTCTGATTCAAAGTAATATATGAATCAGACTCTTTTCCTCTTATTTAGAATACACAATCTTTTTAATCGTTTCCCCAGAAAGAAAATATTCTTCTGCAAGTTGATGAATAGCAATCCCACTTTTAAACGCTTTTTTAATTGCTTTATTTCTTTCATCTAGTTGTTTTCTTCCGCCAGATCGTGTACCCCATTTATAATGTTTCGTTTCTTGTTTCGGAATATAAATTGTTTCACCTTGTATATACTTTTGAATTTCAGTAATTAAACTCTCTGGTAAAACAGCATTAGCTTTTACGTATTTCATTTCTGCTCGCCCCTTATTTTTTATGATTCATTTCAATAAGGTGCAAAGCCAAATATAAAAAATGATACGAGCTCATATAGGCGATTGTATATTACTTGTCTACCTCACGCAAAGTATCGCCATTTCCATACTTGGCTTTGCATGAGACGTTGCAGTGTCTGGCAATTGAATTATAATCGCCATATAAACACCTCCTAATATACCTTTTGCATTTTATTATATGATAAATTCCTTCTCCTTGCATCCACACCCTTCTTAAAGCACGAAATTACTTAGTTTGATATAATACTTTTTAATTGAATCAAAAATCATTGTGAGGTTACGTTATGAAGAAAAAAATTATCATTACGATCGTTACACTATTCTTTATTATCACGGCATTATTCGGAACATACAAATTGATGAACGCAAGAAGCTTTCAATTATTTGGAGATTTAACACAACGCGTAGAAACAAATGAAAAAGTGATCGCTTTAACTTTTGATGATGGCCCTACTAACAATGTAAAACAAATATTACCGCTACTAGATAAATACAACGCTAAAGCTACTTTCTTTTTAATTGGAAATGAATTAGAGAAAAATCTATCGTTAGGAGAAGCTATCGCGCAATCTGGGCACCAACTTGGAAACCATACATATTCTCATAATAGAATGGTTTTCAAAACACCTTCTTTTATTAAAGATGAAATAGAAAAAACGAATTCATTAATCCGCCAAACAGGATTTACAGACGCAATTGATTTTAGGCCCCCTAACGGAAAAAAATTAATTGGACTACCCTATTATTTAAATAAAAATAATATCGAAACGATTATATGGGATCTTGAGCCCGATACTTTTTATAAATCTGCGGCTGATAAAATTAAATATGTTAATAAAAATGTAAAACCAGGTTCTATCATTTTATTGCATTCTATGTATGATGAGTCTAATGAAAATTTACAAACGATTGAAGGTATTTTAGATTCTTTATCTAAGAAGGGATATCAGTTCGTAACGGTAAACGAACTGCAAAAAAGAGCAAAATAAAAAGGTAGCGTATCTTTGTATGATACGCTACCTTTCTATTTATATAATGCCAAGTACATTTAAGAATACGATAATAATCGCAATTGGTGCGATAAAGCGAAGTAAGAATAACCATAACACAAATAGTTTGTATCCTTTATTTTTACTTACACCTAGCTCTTTCATTAATACATCTTTCTTCATTTTTAAAGGAACAAAGATAGAAACTAATAATACACCAAGTGGCATTAATACGTTACTTACTGCATAGTCCGCTAAATCAAAGACTGTCTTCCCGAAAATCTTCAGATCACTTAATATACCGAATGATAATGCTGATGGTACCCCAACAACGAAGATTAATAACCCTACGATTAAGGCCATTTTTTCACGTTTCCCTTTACCTTTTGATGTTAACGATGCAACACTAATTTCTAACATCGAAATTGCTGATGTAATAGTAGCAAAGAAGAATAGTAATAAGAAAACGATGAAGAATAATTTTCCGAATGCCATTTTACTGAAAATAGCTGGCAGTACGATAAATAATAGCCCAGGTCCTTGAGATGGTTCCATTCCAAATGCGAACACTACTGGGAAAATTGCAAGTCCTGCAAGTAATGTAATAACAAGAGTTAAGGCTACGATAGAAAATGCTGAACGTGGTAAGCTTTCTTCTTTCGGTAAGTATGAGCTATACGTTACCATAACGGCTACCCCGACAGATAATGAGAAGAACGATTGCCCCATTGCGTATAATATAACTTCTGATGTTACATGTGAGAAGTCAGGTTGTAAGAAGAAACGAACTCCTTCTCCAGCACCATCTAACGTAAGTGCACGAACGATTAAAACAAAGAATAAAACGAATAATGCTGGCATGAAATATTTATTTACTTTTTCAACACCATTTTGTACACCTTTACTTACGATGAAAATAGTAATTAGGATGAATAATAGCTGTGACCCAACTGCTAAATATGGATTGGAAATGATTTCACCAAACGTAGCTTCGTATGCCCCATTTCCTTCCCATAGTCTACCTGTAATTGCATTCCATAAGTATAATAAAATCCAGCCTCCTACAACACTGTAGAAAGAAAGTAGTATGAAACAAGTTACAATTCCTAATTTCCCTAACCATGGCCATAATGTTTTTGGTGCGATTTCTCTATATGCATCAACGGCCTCTTTTTGTGTACTTCTTCCGATAACGAATTCAGCTAATAATAGTGGTAAACCAATTAATAATGTGAAACCGATGAAAATAAGGAAGAACGCGCCGCCCCCTCCAATTCCGGCCATGTACGGGAACTTCCAAATCGCCCCTAGACCAATCGCTGAACCTGCTGCAGCTAATACGAAACCTAATTTCGATGTCCATTGCTGTGAATTCATTTGTTAATCTCCTCTCTATCTCTTTTTCTTTGTTACAATTCGGTATTTATATTGTTCTATCAATACTCTTTTCTAATACGTTCACTTCCTCCCTAATAATAAAAAAACGCCCCTACGTAAATACGTAGGGACGACAAAAATATCGCGGTACCACCCTAGTTGTGAAGAACACTAAGAAACCACCTAAATAAAAACGCCCCTACGTAAATACGTAGGGACGATAAATATCGCGGTACCACCCTAGTTGTGAAAAAATCTTCACCACTTTATTTGATAACGGTATAAACTACCGTCTTTCATTTCCTCAAAATATGAGATTTATGAAAGATGCTCCAGGACGAACTTCATGAATAATCTATATACTGATTCACACCAACCATCAGCTCTCTGAAATAGGGAGATATTCACTACTATACCCTTTCATTGCCCAAATATTATTTTCCGAATTGATTACTATCATTTTTATCACACATTAAAAATAGTGTCAACTTATATTTCGAATTTTTATGTATTACAATCTATTTAAAAATTCGAAATATAAGTTTTAGTTTAGAAAACAAGTAGCTTAGTACATAGCGAATTCTAACAGGCAATAGAAAAAGAATTACGTATTATTGATACTTATTCAATAATACAAATCATCTAGAAACATAACCTGTCTCTCTGTATTCATTTTTTAAGAGTTTGATGGATACCAAGAAAATTTCGCATCACTATCCAGTGGTCTATTTTTCGTTTCTTCTTTAATTACACGAAACCATTCATTTAGAATTTGAGTTTTGGGCAATTGAGCAGCAAGGCTATCTTCCCAAATTATATGTGAGAACCAGGCTTTCGTTTCCCATTCAAACTGCAATTGTGCGAACGAAATTATAGGGTGATCAGCTCCACGAAATTGCTCATTTACTGCATTGGAAACTTCTGGAGCTTGCGGTAACAACTCGTTCTGAATTCTATTTCTTATCGTCTCATTTTCTAGCTGATCCCAGAAATACAATTGCCCATTTATTTGATAAAAAATATCAAATGAAGCCTCACCTTTCTTCAAATTCAATAACACGAAGGCACGTTCCACATCATTGTCAGCCGCCTTTACAGCATTAACAATTATATTTTGTGCCATTGATACCCAGTAACTAGTCGCTTCCTCTACCGGTGATTCAACATACAATTCTTCACTTAATTCATGAAGAGTAGCTTCTTGCTCATTTACTTTTTCAACTTTTTTAAAAAACCTATTAAAAAAACCCATAACTTCCCCCTTATTACTATTTTCTATTTCACAAAACAAAAAATAGATTTTTCTTGCTCATCCACATTTACTCCTGGCGCGTATGTATGGACTTGTTGCAACACTTCTTCTATTAGCAACTCTAACTCCTGCACACTTTTTTCTGGATTCCCTATTAATGTGTCCGCCATACGTTCATATAATTTTTCAGGTTTAATAGTCATTCGTTCCACATTATTAGGCATCCATTTAAACGCTGGATGATGTACGTATATTTTATTCAAACCAAATAAAACACCGAATACGTTCCTTTGTACTTCGCAAATAACGTCATAAAGCATAAGCCAATCTTTCCGTTTTAAAAGCGCCTTTCGATTGTGCCAACGATTACTTAACCATAGATTTTCCGAAATCATCCGTTTTACTAGTTCATCTGGATATGCCGCTACTTTTTCTTTTAATTCATTCACTTTCCCTTCTCCATACAAACTAACACCATCATGAATGGATGATACAATACATTGTTTTTCATAATTTATATCATATTGATCCACCACATCCGAAATTACTTTCTCTACTGTCTCTGTTAAAAAGTTACTAATCTCTAATTTAATTCCCTCTTTCGTTAAATACGTTTCCGACCATTCTTCTTCCTCATACGGATGATACGATAATATTTTCCCATCAATATGATAAATAGGGGCCCTACGATCCTCATCTTCCGGCGGTGTTGACCATAAAATATGTAATTCTATATCTGAATGTTCATCTTCAAGCTTTCTAG
Source organism: Bacillus sp. GMs2/2 (assembly GCF_050172095.1). Lineage (NCBI taxonomy): Bacteria > Bacillati > Bacillota > Bacilli > Caryophanales > Bacillaceae > Bacillus > Bacillus sp. GMs2/2. Next base: position 617 of record NZ_JBNLYE010000204.1, on the reverse strand, counting down.
CTACTGAACCCGCTAAAATAATGGCTTCTACTTTCGGATTTTTCCTATAAATCTCTGACATCTCTATCGCTTTCTCTTTTAATCCCATTTCATTTCCCCCTAAAATTGCAGTAATCCCCTATATTTCATTTATCTATTTCAATATTACAGCTTGCATTACCTTGTCAAATTCCTACTTAATCATATTTCTATCCAATAGCGCTGAATAACTTCATCAGTACGAGAAGAAACTACTTCATTTTCTAACACACCGCCAACCTTTTGAATCGTTTTAGCAGAACCGATATTGGATTTATCGCAAGTTATTAATACTTTCTGCAATCCTAACTTTTGCGCTTCAGCTAATGCAAGTTGTAGTTGTTTCGTAGCGTAACCGTGGCGACGTTTATTTGGATGGACACTATATCCAATATGACCGCTTTCCCGTAATAATTCTGGATTTAATCTATGTCTAATATTCACAAAACCTATAAGTTCTCCTTTTTCAAAACTTAAAAACTGACTAGATGGCACTCGATTAGCTAGTAAATTTTCTCCTAGTGCTTGTTTACTCACTTTTTCAAACCATTCATCAAGAGAATCAAAGTTTTGTAAAGAACTACTTCCATGTGGTTGTT
>NZ_JBNLYE010000203.1:0-7327 GCF_050172095.1 Bacillus sp. GMs2/2 | reverse complement strand
GGACGCATCAATAATGTAAGCTTGGAAATCCAAGCTTACATTATTTTTTGCTTTCTCTTTTCTAATAAAAAGAGTATACTAGATTAGAACGTATGTTCTTAATAATTACATACAGTAAGGAGATAGAACAATGGTATACGACACAAAAGCAATTTCTTGGAATGAATCTTTAAAACAACTTCAACGCCGCTATACAAACAAACAAGTTGACCGAAAAGAATTTGAGGATATTGAACTGATGGAATTCTTCCGCGATAACGACTACATTTCTTTACCTACACATATAAGCGGCCTATCAAAAACACGTTTTACTTCTTACTCTATTTTCACAACTGAAGATAAAGATCGTAAAGTTGGCACACTTATTATTGAGTATGTTGAAGACGATAATAATAATTTATGTGTTGAACAACTATACTTCGTTTAAACTATAACGCTTGGTCAAAATGACCAAGCGTTCTTGCTTTCTATGAATCTCACTGTATATAATATGAATAAAAGAAAACCGCTATCATTAAGGGGGGATATGCGTGCTCGAAGGATGGTTCAGTTGGTTCATTGTATTATGGACGGTTATTTTATTAGGGCTTATGTCTATCGGTGGATACTTTATGTTCAGAAAATTCCTGAAACGATTACCAAAAGAAGACGGCATGTCCATTTTGGATTGGGAAGAACACTACATAAATAAAACGAGACATTTATGGGATGATGAACAAAAACAATTGTTAGAAGAGCTTGTAAGCCCTGTTCCAGAACTATTTCGTGATGTTGCAAAATCAAAGATTGCTGGCAAAATCGGGGAACTTGCATTACAAGAAAATGCCTCTCAAATTACACAAGACTTAATTATTAAGGGATATATCATTGCCACACCAAAGCGTGATCATAAATTTTTAATAAAAAAACTACAAGAAAAAAAGATTGATTATTCTAACTATCGATCTTTACTCGCAAAGTAACTTCATATTATTTTCGATAAAAAAGACAGCGCCTTTGACGCTGTCTTTTTATTTGGTACATATACAGTTTTTAAGTTAGCTTCATATCTTTTTCATTATAAAAACCATCTTCTTTTTCCATTTCCTTCTGTAATTTCGTAAAGGAACGATACATTGCAATTCTCCATGACACAATCATCGCAAACGCAAGTAAGAAGAACATGCCACTAAGTTGTCCTAAATCAAGAGATTGACTTAAGTAGGTTTTAAATACAATCCGCACTACAAGTAATCCAATTAATATGAAAACAAAGGCTTTTGAACGCTTCAAATAAATCTCTTGTCCTCTAATTTCAAATTTAGATGTTTTAATAAGAAAAATAGAGAAAATCAAACCGACACCAATTGCTTCTAACATTTCTGCTGGAGTTAATCGAAATTCAGGGAAAACATACATCAATGCACCCGTACTCATAAAAAATGGTGGAAGTATAATTTTTTTCAATGTTGCAGGTTTCTTAGCTGCTTTTAAACGAATAAACATCGCACCGACAGCCATACAAACAGCAACGATACTTGATAAAAGAACTATGTTCATATTTTCTCATCCTTTTTTGTGGCTATATGCAAAATATACTTTCATTATATGCTTTTCCGTTAGTATTTCCAACATTTTCGCAGAATAATACTAAAAACCAGTAAAACCACCAAATAAACTTGAGAAATATACGATAATTTTCGTCATCCAGTTAAAGTATAGGAAGACACCCATAACAATCATAATATATCCTCCGACTTTCATGAAGGCCATACTATTTCTTTTAATCCAAGACATTTTCGTAATAAAGAATGACAGTACGAAAAACGGGATTGCAAATCCAAGTATGTAAGCAATCATATATATCATTGCTGATTCTGGATTTGTTGCTGCTAATCCAATTACAGACACTAGAATTGGTCCGGTACATGGCGTCCACCCTGCTGCAAAAGCTAATCCGATTAGTACTGATCCAAAATAGCCACTTGGACGATTTTTAAATGTAAATTTACGGTCTTGCATTAAAAATTTCGGCTTAAACACCCCGACAATAATTAAGCCGAACACGATGATAAATATACCACCTAACTGTCTGATTAAATCTTTATAGTCAGTAAAGATTCCTCCAATAAAACTTGTACCAAATCCAATTGCAATAAATATAATTGAAAATCCAAGTAAGAAAAACGCTGTATGTATCATACTTCTTTTGCGAAGCATTGCATTTTCTTCTTTCAATTCAGAAACCGACATACCTGTTATGTACGATAAAAATGCCGGATAAAGCGGTAAGCAACATGGGGAAATAAATGATAAGAACCCGGCGCCAAACGCTAAAAAAATACTAATATCTTGCATCATTCCACTCCTCTCCCTAAATATTGTAACAAAAACACATAAAAATACTATGAACAATTCGTGAAATCACTTTTACAACGTGGCAATAAGAAAAACCGCACTTCCTCACAGTTTCTAATAAAACGTTTTCATTTCCTTCTATTATATAGAAAAAACCCAAATGGATTATAAAACTCCTTTAATTGTTATTACCATAACAAAGGTAACATAGTTTCTCAAATAATTAGCACGTTACTAGTACGTCTATATACATATTGGTTTAAAAAATATTTTTTTCAAATGCTATCTCTATACAATGCAAAGTTTATTTTATAATACTTCTACTATTAAAAATTTCAAGATTATGCATAAATATCATACTTTTATTATTATTCTATAAAATGTCATACTTTTCTTTCATTTGACCCTTTATTTCTAATTTTGTATACTTCCCTCTAGTTATATATTTTCGATACGGAACAACTTCATATAGATGGGAGGAATTTTTCATGCTTCGTTATTCTCTTTTAGTTTTATTAGGAGCGTGTAGTTATGGAATTTTAGCTATTTTTGTTAAGCTTGCATATGCAGAAGGATTTTCACTTGGAGAGGTAATTGGCAGCCAATATTTGTTCGGTTGGATTATTTTGCTTGCTATTACACTTCTATTTTCTAGACGTCGCGTTCCTTTAAAGCAAGCATTACTTTTATTCGTTGCAGGAACATCTGCAAGTTTTACCGGAATTTTTTATTATGCTTCATTAAAAACTGTACCAGCTTCTATTGCAATTATTCTTTTATTCCAATTCGTTTGGGTCGGAATTATCATTGAAGCAGTCGCAACAAAAACATTACCTTCAAGAGAAAAAGTTATTTCTGTTATTTTCTTACTTGTAGGGACATTTTTATCAAGTGGTTTACTTGAACAATCAGTAGGTGCTTTCGATACGACTGGGGTCATTTTAGGTTTATTATCTGCTGTTACATTCGCAACATACATTTTCGTAAGCGGAAAAGTTGCTGTTGAAGTACCTTCATTACCGCGCGGTGTTCTCTTAATGACTGGTGCTTTAACTTTAGTCATGATTGTATTCCCACCAACATTTATTTTTAATGGTGCCATTTCTCAAGGTCTTTGGAAATACGGTTTAGGATTAGGAACATTTAGTATCGTTATTCCATCTATTGCCTTTACAATCGGGATTCCAAAAATCGGTTCTGGCTTAGCGACTATTCTTGGTGCAGCGGAACTACCAGTTACAACAATTATGTCAGTATTCGTTTTAAAAGAGGCTGTACTATCTTCACAATGGTTCGGTGTATCACTTATATTAATTGGGATTGCAATCCCGCAAATTGCATACGCAATGCGTGGACGTTATCGTAAACATCATACGCATAAAAAAGTCGCAGCATAAAGTGAAACTTTAATTAGTTGAACCAATCGGGCTTTTATGGGATAAACGAGAGAGGATTTTCATTTGAGAATCCTCTCTTTTATTGTTGTATACTTATGATAAATATTTTGCTGAAGAAAGAAGGCATACTACATGGTATCTATTTCAAATCAACTAAAAGAAAAACTTATTTCCATCCGTCGACATTTACATGAGTATCCAGAACTATCATATGAAGAGTTCGAAACAACAAAAGCAATAAAAAATTGGTTAGAAGAAAAAAACATTACTATCATTGATTCCAATTTAGAAACAGGAATTATCGCTGAAGTGTCTGGTAATAAAAACGGACCAATTGTAGCAGTTCGTGCTGATATTGATGCCCTTCCTATTCAAGAAGAAACACATTTGTCCTATGCATCTAAAGTACGAGGGAAAATGCATGCTTGTGGACACGATTTTCATACAGCTGCTATTTTAGGTACTGCTTTCTTATTAAAAGAAAGAGAATCTTCCCTAAATGGAACGGTTCGCTTCATATTCCAACCAGCTGAAGAAAGTAGTAATGGCGCTTGCAAAGTTATTGATGCTGGACATTTACGTAATGTGCAAGCGATTTTCGGCATGCATAATAAACCTGATTTACCAGTAGGTACAATTGGCATTAAAGATGGTCCACTGATGGCCGGAGTTGATCGATTTGAAATTGAAATTCACGGAGTTGGTACACACGCGGCTGTACCAGATGCTGGAGTAGATCCTATTGTCGCATCCTCTCAAATTGTGATGGCACTGCAAACAATTGTAAGCCGAAATATAAGTTCATCTCATAATGCAGTTGTTAGTGTTACAAATATTCATGCAGGAAATACGTGGAACGTGATTCCTGAAAAAGCTACGTTAGAAGGAACGATTCGCACATTCCAAGCTGAAACACGTGAAAAGATTCCAGCACTCATGGAGCGTATTATTAAAGGTGTATCTGATGCATTAGGTGTAAAAACGAAATTCTGTTTTTATTCAGGTCCTCCTGCTGTTCACAACGATAAAGCTCTTACAGACTTATCTACTCAAGTTGCCACAAAGATGAATCTTAATATCATCTCGCCTAGTCCGTCAATGGCTGGAGAAGATTTCTCATTTTACCAACAGGAAATACCAGGTTCATTCGTCTTTATGGGAACGAGCGGTACACATGAATGGCATCATCCTGCTTTTACAATTAATGAAGAGGCACTGCCTATAAGTGCAGAATACTTTGCTTTACTAGCCGAAAGAGCACTTAAACAATTCTCATAAAAAAAGCCGTTCAAAGTGCATCTCAGCACCCTGAACGGCTTTTCTTATTAAGTTAAATCACGTTTTAAAAACACAGTATATGAAATACATAAAAATACGAACAAATAAAGTAACAACATACATGATGCAAACGGGAATGTTACTCCATCAATAAAACTTCCATTCTTTGAAATACTATATAAATCTGTGTTTGCTGGCAATAAATATTTCGCCCAGTTATATCTAGTGGCTGCTAATAGCGCAATATTGCCTGATAAAGCAAGGAATAGTGAAATACCAATTGCACCTCCACTAGATCTTGTTAACACAGAAATCATAAATGCAAACGATGCGTACACAACCGTTGGTAACCACGATAAAACATAATATTTACTTGCTTCTACAAAAATGTTTTGTTTTATTATATTTCCATCTTGGAAAATAAACTCACTCCATGCAGGCTGTTGGAATTTATAAATAACAAGTCCACATAAAGCGGAGAAGATCATATTAAATATAAATAATAAAGCTGCAAATATAACAATTGCTAAAAATTTTGCTGTTAAAATTTTAAAGCGACTCGCTGGTCGTATCGTTAAAAATTTATATGTTCCCCAGCTATATTCATTCGCAAAAATTGTACTTGCATACACGAGGATAAATGGGAGCAAAATTGGAAATACGATAAAACCTGTATCTCTCATGAAAGAAAGTGGAGAACTGCTTGCCGGTGCTGTATCCGTATCTAAATGCTTCATCTTAAGCTGGTATTCTTTTACAAGCTCATCCCCTGATTTTTCTGCTAAAATAGCTTCTTTTTTCATGCCAAGCTTTTTCTCAATTTCTACAGTTCGTTCTGTATAATCTACTTTCCATCCTTTTGTTTCCGGTTCAAAATACTTTACCGTAACCCATCCTAATCCGATTATTAATACTGCAATAACTGCAAATGGAATAATCGTTCGCTTCCGCTTAAATATTTTATACAGTTCGTTATATACTAAATTAAACAATATCTTTTCCCCCTGTTAATTCTAAAAATTGCTCTTCTAACGTTTTTCTTTCTTCATATACACGATACACTTGAATATTTTTCTCAAGCAATGTACGAATAACATTTGGGATTTCTTCATCTTTTACATTAATAAGTAATTCATTATCTTTTACTAAAACATCATGCCCTAATATTTCTGCTGCTTTATTCGCATCATCTACACGTATACGGATCGTCTCCATCTCTTCGCTTTGGCTATGCTGAATATTTTGCGTAGCCACATATTCCCCGTGCTGAATAATGATAACTCTGTCACACATTAATTCAACTTCTGAAAGTAAGTGACTTGATACAAGTACAGCTTTTCCTTGTTCATGTGCAATTTTTTTTATGTACATTCTCATTTCATGTATTCCACTAGGGTCTAATCCATTTGTCGGTTCATCTAGTATCAACACGTCTGGATCGTGAATAAGTGCCTGAGCGATTCCTAAACGTTGTCTCATGCCGAGTGAATACGCTTTTACTTTGCGATCAATTACTTGTCCCATCCCTAACAATTTCACTACTTCATCGATACGTTCTTCGGTCACATTACCATTCATTCGTCCGAAATATGTTAAATTTTCATAGCCGCTCAAAAAAGGATAAAATTCAGGTGTCTCAATTACCGCTCCAATTTTCGCAGCTGTTTTTTCGAATTGCTGTTTCACAGATTGACCATCAATCCATACTTCACCTTCTGTCATACGGATCATACCAACCATCATTCTCATTAAAGTCGTTTTTCCAGCACCGTTTGGTCCGAGTAAACCGACAACCTCGCCTTTTTTCACTTCAAAACTAATATTTTGTACAAGTGTCTTTGATCCGATTCGCTTCGTTAACCGATCGACTTTTACAATTGATTGTTCATTTGTCATTCTATACAACCTTTCCTTCCCATTCTTTGTCAGGTCTTTTCACTGTAACATGATTATTTTTATGTGTAAAATAGAAAAAAGCATGATTTCTCATGCCCTTTCTTTAAACCGCAACAAATTTTCATCTTTTAAATTTCGAACAAATCGATAACATTGCATCATCGATATTAAAACGACAGTCATCATAATTACACTAATAATTACAACTGCATATATTGTAATTGGCGCACTATTTATTCCTTGTATCCCTGCGATTTTCATAAAGATAACCGTGAATAATTTCAAAAATAGCATCCCATTAATTAATCCAAAAACAAATGCTGCTCCATAAATGAATAATTGCTCCTGACATAATACACATAGTACCTCTTTTCTTTTCATATTTTCTTCTACATAAGATATAAACTCCTCCCTCCTCA
>NZ_JBNLYE010000202.1:0-7363 GCF_050172095.1 Bacillus sp. GMs2/2 | reverse complement strand
CTTAGCCGCTCATTTGCGACTTCCTTATGTTAACACTTTCGTTATTTGATGTCAACTAAGTTTTTCATTTCATTTGTCGCTTGCGACGTTATTGTCATCGGCGACTTGTTCTATATTACACCCCTGTAGATCAATCGTCAATACCTTTTATCTTTTTTATTTTATAAATCATAAAAGCTTTGCCCCCTCTTAATTTCTAACACATCCTTAGAACTTCTTAAACTTATGTATTCAAATTAACAATCTGCAGCCTACACTCTCTAACTTAATACTAATACTTTTCTAAAGAATGAATGTGAGACCAAGTAAATATATATTAAGGATAGTATTTTTTCTTTTAGTACGTTCTCCCTCCTACTCATCTCTAGGGGGATTATAAATAAAACACTTCTCTTCTTTACCTTTAAAAAAGGGAAAGAAATCTAATACCCTTAGGAGGCGTTATGAAATGCATGTTAATAAAAAGATAATTTATGTATCCCATGATGCCCATTTCCACGGAGCACAGCTACTCTCTTTACATACTATTAAGGCTCTTAAAGAAAACTTTGATTACTCTGTTGCAATTATTTCTATTGGATCCGGTATTTTAATTCCCGATTTTCAAAAGTACGGTCCTGTTTATTGTCTCGAGCAAGGTTATCAAACAGAAGAAAAGGTTGAATTATTAATAAAGGATTTATTATCACAGAATTTTACCCTCGCCATATGTAGCACTGTCATAAGTGGCGATATCGTCGCATTACTAGCTAGACACAATATAAAAGTTGTTTCATTAATACATGAATTACCGCATTTAATACAACAGTACTCTGCTGAAGGGAAAGCTAAAAACATCGCTGAATTTGCTTACAAAGTTGTCTTCCCTTCACAATACGTATATGAAAAATTTCGTACAATCACTGAATTGGATCCTCAAAAATGTCACATTCTCCCTCAAGGTTTGTTTAACCACAATCCTTATAAGAACAATATTGCAAAAGCCAGAAATGAGTTACGTAAGAAGCTTAACCTGCCTCTAGATAGCAAAATCATCTTGGGTGTAGGCTTCGCAGATTATCGGAAAGGGATAGATTTATTCTCACTTATCTCTTACTCAGTAAGAAAGACTCACAAGGATATTCATTTCATTTGGGTAGGGAGAACAGACGTTCAATTCCTGAATACACTGCCCCCTAAATATAAAGCACATTTCACATTAGTCGATCCTACTCCCGATATCGGATTATATAACGCTGGGGCTGACTTATACTTATTAACTTCAAGGGAAGATCCTTTTCCAAATGTTGTTTTAGAAGCATTAGATGCAAAACTTCCTGTTATAGGGTTTAAAAATGCTGGAGGTTTTGAAGATGTTGTTACAGAAAAAACTGGTGCCTTAGTAGACTTTTTAAATTTACCCAAAATGCTAGAAAAAATATATGAATTTATTAATGATGAGGGATTACGATTACAAAAGGGAAGCTTTGGCCAAGAACTTATCGAAAAAAACTTCAATTTTCTTAATTACATTTATCAATTACTAAATCTTCTCGAACATAATTACAAAAAGATAAGTGTAATCATACCGAACTATAATTATGAAAAATACTTACCTGATCGAATCGAATCAATATTAAACCAAACCTACCCTCTTTACGAACTAATTTTCTTAGACGATGCCTCCACTGATCATAGCGTATCAACTTTTAAAAAGCTGCTTTCAAAAGAAAATAAGACCCACCTGAAGGTCCAACAGATTATTAATGATAAAAACTCTGGTTCTGTATTTAAACAATGGATAAAAGGAGTCTCTGCAGCAACTGGTGATTATATTTGGATCGCAGAGGCCGATGACTTATGCGATAAGACATTTTTACAAGAGGTGATACAGGGGTTTTATTTAAATAACAATATTACCTTAAGTTACACACAATCAAAACAAATAGATGAACAAGGAAATGTATTGGCTAATCATTATTTAAATTACACAAATGATATCGATAAAGAAAAATGGAAAGCCCCCTATTTTCGCAAAGGAGTCGAAGAAATAAAAGATACGTTACTTATCAAAAATACTATACCTAATGTTTCAAGTATAGTTTTTAAAAATATAGATATGAAGAAAACAGAAAAACAGTTAGAGAAGTTCAAAATAGCTGGTGACTGGTTCTTCTATGTTTCTCTTCTTACAGAGGGAGATATTTACTTCAATCCAGCCCCCTTAAACTATCATAGACGACATTTAAATAGCGTAACGAGAACAGAAGATTCATACTCCCATTACAATGAAGTTGTGCAAATGCAAAATTTCATTAAAGAAAGATTTACTATCGACGACATTTCTAAAATGAAAATGTATACATATAGAAAGTATCTTAAAGCATACTTAAAAATTTAAACATGTGCTTTCTATGCCATCAATATCTCTTGTAAGTTACTACTATTACTCAAGGGAGGAATACTCTTTGAAAGACTTTATAGAGGAACATAAAGATTTAATTTCTCAAATCGCACACAGCTATAATGTAAATGCAAGTATCCATCCTGAGGATCATATCTTTCAGTTCATTGTCACTAATCCTGTCTTCCCATCAAAAAAAGAAGCGATAGATTACTACTTTAAAGATGGGAAAAACTCAGCACAAATACTCTTAAACTTAATTACTTCCCTTTATCCTCCTACAGGCAATCCAATTCAATTGTTAGAATTTGCATCCGGATACGGCTGCGTAACACGTCATTTATTAAATCTACAAACGAGTTTGAGTATAACCGCTTGCGATATACACGAAGAGGCCATTTCCTTTATTGAAAACAAATTAAATAATTCTTCTATATTATCTCATCCTGAGCCTGAACAGTTAAAATTGGACTCCTCTACATACGATATCGTTTTTTGTCTATCCTTTTTCTCTCATATGCCTGATACAACTTGGTTTCGTTGGCTGCAAACATTGTATAACGCTGTTTCACCTGGTGGTTTATTCATTTTCACAACCCATGGCTATCAAAGCAAAAAATACTTTGGGTTTCCAAATTTAAATGAAAAGGGCTATTGGTTTCTCTCTTCTAGTGAACAATTTGATTTAGATGTGAATCAATACGGACAAACGATAGTTAGCCCCTCTTACGTGTGTGACAAAATTAAATTATTACCCCATAACCCAATTATTAAAAAGTATACCGAAGGATTTTGGTGGGAACATCAAGACCTTTGGGTTATAGAAAAAGAAATAAAATAATAACCCACGCTCTGCTTATATACAAGTAGAGCGTGGGTTATTATTTTTTACTACATAAGAACTCTTCAATCCATAGCTTATTTAATCTAATCCCATGTTTAAAATCTATTTTAGGTTCCCAATTCAATTCTTGTTTTACCTTATCAATATTTAAAATGATTCTTTGAACGTTCTCTTGTTTTTGTTTGTAACAGATAAAATCCACTTTTCTTTCTGTTATTTTCTCTAATTCCACTATAATTCGTTTTAAAGAAAGACCTTTGCCACTCCCTATGTTGTATACGCAAGATTTCAATTGATTTAATTGTGCTAGTTGTATAGTAATTTCAACTAAATCATCGATATAAATATAATCTCTAATAATCTCCTCTGGATTCCCATATATATGAATCCTTTCATTACTGAGATGCTGGTACAAAAAACAATTTATCGCCCCAACTTTTTTTAAAGGGTTTTGGTATTTTCCATACGGATTAGAATATCTACATACAACATAATCTATTCCATATTTTTTCTTATAAAAATACAAATAATTCTCCAGCGAAACTTTTGTTATTCCATACGGGGAAAGTGGTCTTAATGGATGTTTCTCATCAATAGGCAAATATTCAGGTTCACCATAAACTGTGCCTCCCGAAGAAGCTAATATAATTTTTTTAATACGAAATTCTTTAACACTTTCCATGAAATTAAGAAAAAATAGACTGCTATTAATATCGCCAAAAACGTCTTCAATTGAAGTTGCTACGTTAGACGTCGCAGCTAAATAAATAATAATATCTATATTCACTAAAGCCTTATATATATCCTCAACATTTTCTAAATCACCTTTAATAAATTCAACTTCACTTATAATATTTTGAGGAAAATTATTTATATGTCTGGAAAATACTTTTACATTTTGCCCCTGTTTCAATAAACCCAATGCGAGGTTGATACCAATGAAACTATTTCCACCTACTATTAAATAATTATTCTTCCTCATAATATCATCTCTCTAGTAATAAATTTTTCCTATCGTCAAACTTAAAAATATACACAAATAAACTGGATCATTTTGATTATTCATCCTCTTATCATTGTATGTTTGTTATAAATTTTCATTATCTTTATTTTCTATTTTCATTTTAGAATAGCTTCCTTATTAAGGTTGACTGCAAAAACACTCATAATATTTACTCATCCCCATGAATATATTTAATAAACAATCCTCACTTGTTTAACCCATAAAAAAACTTCTAAATACACAAGGTTCTCAAAAAAGGAGTGCGAAACTCATGAAAAATATAAATCAAGAACTTTTAAATCATGTAATCCTACATAAAGATCGAATTCCCCATTACCATAAAGACTTTCCCCTTATACTATTTTGGAGTCATAGAAGCGGATGCACCTCATTAGCTAATTGGTTCTTTTTTCAAATTGGATTATTTACTGAAGCAAAGAAATACAATGACTTTATTCATTACTATGAGTTCTGGGTGTATAAAAACAGTACAAATTACATTCAACAATTACAAAATAGTCTTCTAGAGGCTAAAAAAAATGTTTGTAAACTTGTACGAAATCCTTATACAAGGGCTGTCAGCTCATTTTTATTACTTGCTGACAATCCATATGCTAGCCCACAATGGGAGAGCATCCGTCATTATTTTTATAATGATAAATATAGTAATAAAGGAATATCATTTAAACAATTTTTATATTACGTTCAGGCATTCGGTTCCAATTCCCTAGCATTAGATATACATTTTAGTCAACAATACGTCCCTGGTGAAGAAAACTTCATTCAATGCTATATTCCTTTAGAAGATTTTAATACACAAATCACTAAGATAGAACACATGTACGATTTAACGAAATCTAATTTAGCACTTCTTACAAATTCAGATCATCATCGCGCTCACAAGATGATTTATGCAGGAAGCTATGCAGAACTTAGCATTACAGATCCAGGCTTTCCCCGATTTCCAACATACGAAAGCTTTTATGATAAAGAAACTATGGACTTAGTTACAGAAATATACGCACAGGATTTTGAAATGTACCCATACACGAAAGGGATATTTTAAGTCTATACATTTTTCCACGAATAAAAGCTGATACATCGCATAGCATAAAGTGAAACTTTAATTCGAGTGGGAGTTAATTATTCTCTTTCCCTAATCGTAATTTTAAGAGATACCTAACTTTCACCCATTTCCTTTGATTTCGCTGATTGTTGACGTGTATCATACTTTCCATACATAAATTGCATTTATTAACATAGGAGGGATATTGTGTGGAAATCAATTTGAAACACAATAATGGGTACTGCGTTATTTGCGAAAAGAAAGCTACATTTATAGAGCATAATGATTGGCTTAGAGATCATTATTTATGTTCTACATGTAACTCTATACCAAGGCAGCGAGCTTTAATCCATGCTTTACATACATTTTTTCCAAAATGGGATTCCTATAATATTCACGAATCCTCTCCTGGAGGAATTACGACTCAGCTACTATTAAAAAACTGTAAAAACTATACTTATTCTCAATACTTTAGAAATTATCCTCTTGGCCAATACTTTCAAGGTATTAGATGTGAAAACTTAGAAGACATGACTTTTGAAAATGAATCTTTTGATTTATTCATTACTCAAGACGTTTTTGAGCATGTAATGACACCAAACAAAGCCTTTAAAGAAATAGAACGAGTATTAAAACCTGGCGGTGCTCATGTATTTACTGTCCCTTGGTATCATACACTCACAAAAACTGTGCAAAGAGCAAAAATGAATAAAGAGGTGATTGAATATATTGAAGAGCCCATTTATCATGGAAACCCTATTGATGAGAATGGATCTTTAGTAACGTTCGATTGGGGGCAGGATATGATTGAATATATTTATACACACGCAAATATGTATACAATTGTTTATTTACAAAAGGATAGATCACTAGGGCTAGATGCTGAATTTTTACATGTTTTTATTAGTAAAAAATATGTAAAAAATTTCTAAATACTATATAATTCAGTGATTTAATAAATCAATAGTAACTTCCCACTACTTGAACTACGAATAATATAAGGGGGATATAACTTGAAAATAATCGCTTTTTACTTACCACAATTCCATCAAATAAAAGAAAATGATCGATGGTGGGGGGAAGGATTTACTGAATGGACAAATACTAAAAGTGCACGACCTTTATTTTCAGGACATTATCAACCTAGGGAACCTTATCAAGATTTTTATTACGACTTAACTACCCCCTCCGTAAGAAAGTGGCAAGCAAAAATCGCTAAAGCATACGGTATATATGGTTTTTGTTATTATCATTACTGGTTTAAGGGAAAAAGACTATTAGAAACCCCCTTTAATGAGGTACTAAAGATGAAAGAACCTGACTTCCCTTTTTGTCTTTCTTGGGCAAATGAACCATGGACAAAATCTTGGGATGGTCTCGATAAACATATATTAATGCCTCAAGACTACGGAGATATATCTGATTGGAAGGAACACTTTGATTATTTATTACAAGCTTTCCAAGATGAGAGATATATTTATATAGATGATAAACCCCTATTCATTATTTATCGTCCAGGACATATTCCTGATTGTGAAAAAATGCTTAATTACTGGAATGCATTAGCGCGAGAAAATGGTTTAAAAGGTATATACTTTGCTGAAACATTAAACAGTTTTCCACTACCTAATATAAATGGATTCGATGCTAGCATTCAGTTTGAACCTTTCTATACAATTGCCCATGATAGCTCTTCAGACATAAATAAGGTAATATATGATTTTGATATGCAATTAAATGTTTGGGACTACGATAAAGTATGGATGTATATATTACAACGATCGCTCCCAAAGAAAAAAACTTTTCCCGGTGCTTTTGTTGATTGGGATAATACTGCACGACGTAAAAACGCAAATAGCAGCATCTTTGTAGGTTCTACCCCTGAAAAGTTCACCATATATTTAAGCAAGCAAATTCATCGGACTTACTCTTTTTATAACAGCGAGTTTTTATTTATTAACGCATGGAACGAGTGGGCGGAAGGAACTTACTTAGAACCAGATAAAAAATATGGATTTTCTTATTTAGAAGGGGTTAAAAATGCAATTGATAGAGGTATGAAAGCAT
>NZ_JBNLYE010000201.1:0-7402 GCF_050172095.1 Bacillus sp. GMs2/2 | reverse complement strand
AAACATAGTCCATAGTCTATCACAAAAGAAACACCCATTCTATAGCTATTCCTCTTTTCCAATTTCTTCTGAAAAATCAACCTTTATTGACTTATAATAGTTAATAAGGTAAAATATTAAATGTACAAAATTATTAACTTTGTTTTTGTTTGTGTCAGGAGGAAAATAACATGGAATCAGCGATACAACTAGAAAGAGAACAACAAAGAAAAAAGAAACATCCTCCAGGTTTATACTTACTCTTCTTTACAGAAATGTGGGAAAGATTTAGTTACTATGGATTACGAGGATTATTAACATTATATTTAACGACAGCTTTAGTAAGCGGTGGTCTTGGGTTTAGTCCCGCATGGGCACTCTCTATTTACGGATTTTATACTGGAGCCTGTTATTTCACACCAATGATTGGTGGATACTTAACAGACCGTTTTCTAGGTAGACGAAAAGCAATCACAATTGGTGGTATAACAATGGCAATCGGTAACCTTACACTATTTGCCTTGCAAAACCAATTAGGTCTATACCTCGGATTAGCGCTTATTATTATAGGTAACGGATTCTTCAAACCGAACATCTCTACACTGGTTGGAGAATTATACGAAGAGAACGATCCAAAACGTGATAGTGCATTTACCATTTTCTATATGGGTATTAACGTCGGGTCATTTTTAGCTCCACTCGTTTGCGGATTTTTATCAGAAAATTTATTCAAAACAACAGTTGATGGCGTTGTACATTACGGATTCCGTTACGGTTTCTTAGCCGCTTCAATCGGAATGATCATTGGACAAATTTTATTTACAACACTATCAAATCGCTTCCTTGGTAATATCGGTAAAAAACCAACTCGCGATTTACAAACAGCTGCTGGACAACCATCAGTAGGAGATACACCGTTAACCAAAAAAGAAAAACAACGTACCGCAGTTATTGTCATTTTAACATGCTTCGTTGTCTTCTTCTGGGCTGGCTTTGAACAAGCTGGTAGCTCATTAACATTATATACAAACAAATTTGTAGACCGCTCTGTGTTCGGATGGGAAGTTCCAACATCTTGGTTCCAATCGGTCAATCCATTATTTATTATTTTACTTGCTCCAGTCATTTCTGCATTATGGGCAAAACTTGCAACTCGCAAGCAGGGTGATTTAAAAATCCCAACTAAAATGGGACTTGGTATGATCTTACTCGGTATCGGTTATATCATTCTCGTTATCGCTACATTAAAAACAGGTAGTGATGAACATAACATTACAGAAAAAGCAAACTTACTGTTTATCGTCTTTACGTATCTTTTCCATACGTTAGGTGAGCTATTCTTATCACCTGTCGGACTATCAATGGTTAGTTCGCTTGCTCCGGTAAAATTAGCATCTTTATTAATGGGTGTATGGCTAGCAAGTTCAGGTATCGCCAACATTTTAGGCGGACAACTTGCAAGCTTCACAACTTCACTTGGATACGCTGAAGTATTCACAGTTATTGGCGCTGTGGCAATTGTATTAGGCTGTGTTTTATTATTAATTTCTAAGAAATTAGTGAAATGGATGGATTAAAAAAGATGAGGAATTTCTCCTCATCTTTTTTATGCTGTTTTACCTTTTTCTATTGCTTGTTCGTACAGCTCTTTATGTTCTTTATATTCACTTGGTACGAAACTCTTATAAAAGAATGAGAACCAGCTGTCTCCTTTTTTATACCCTTCTTCTCGAATTTCCGCTGCTTTTTTATTCGATTTAAATCCTTCAGTAAACCACTTCTTTAACAATTCATTTCGTTCATACTTAGCAGGAACTTTTAAATCATAGTTTTCAAATGCATACTTATAGCCAGCCTTTTCTACTGCCTTTTTTGTAGACTTATAGCCTTTTTCATACGCTGTTTCATATGCCTTCACGTATACTTCTTTCTCTCTATTTTCAGGATTCTTTTCAGCTAGTTCTTTCCCTGTCTTTTCCCCTAATTCAGCTTGCTCTTTTTCAATTTTTTCGGTTCTTTCTTTATTCCCTACTTTGAACCCGTCTGCAAAGTTTACCTTAAACTCTGGAGCAACTTGACTATCGTCCATCGTCTCTTGTGCTAAACCTTGTTCTTTTCCTTTTTCAAAATGCGTTTTCTTCTGCTCTTCTAAAGACCATGCGGCTGCATAAGTCGCTTTAAACGCTTGTTTATATGCATCAGATTTTCCAGCTACATGCACTTCTGCATCATTTTTTCCTGCTTTAAAATCAGTTTCTCCATTCTTTTGACCTTCAAGTTGACCTTTTTCCATATCAGCTTGGCGCTGCGCTTCCTCTTGCTTACGTGCCTCTTCAGCTTTTCTTTGTTCCTCGGCTACACGTTGTTTCTCTTCTTCAGCTTTACGCTGTGCTTCTGCAGCACGTTGTTTTTCAGCCTCAGTATTGCGCTGTGCTTCTGCTTGTCTCTCAGCTTCTACAGCACTATTATTATTCTGACTAGGAGCTGGGCTCGTTGCGCCACTACTAGAAGCTGGTTTATTGTGATAATGATATTCCCCGTACTGTAATCCCCACTTCTCACAATTTGTACGACACGTATGTCCGCCATTAGCATCTGTACGCCCTGGATGCGCATAAGCTGAAATTGGAGCTACCAATAACGCTATACTCGTTGTTAAAAGAAGTTTCTTCACCTGTTGTCTCACTCTTGTTCCTCCCAAAATATAGAATTCTAACTTTATTATACATAAATAGAAGAATAATTAAATACAAACCGAAATATTCTATTATTTCTCAACATTAGTAAAAAAGAAGGGGAACTCTTTAAAGAGTTCCCCTTCTTTTTTACTCCTTCGCCTTCGTTCCTACTAAATCACCAGCAACAACATAACGCTTAGAATTGTCCTTTACAGATACACATGTAATAAGCGTTATCTCATCTTTCCCATGATCCTCTACAACTTCCCACTTATCAGGAGTCACTTCAGATACACCAGTAACCGCATACTCATATTCATTTTCATTGTCATACAAATAAATTTTATCGCCTTTTTTCAAAGAAGCTATATCACTAAATAAAACACCTTTTTTAGACATATTATGTCCTGCTAATGCGTAATTTCCTTTTCCCATAACTTGATTCTCTTTTACTGTCGCTGCACCTGATAATAAGTTTTTTTCAGTAGAAGCTTTTAAAACAGGCAGTTCTACTGAAACACTTGGAATCGAAATACGACCAATTACTTGTTTCTTATCTAATGATGCATTCGCTACTTCCGCCAAGTCTGGTTGATTAATTTTGGAAGCATCTACAAATTCCGTCTCATGCTTTTCATAATCCATCTTTTGAACAGCCTGCACATTTTCAGTCTGTTTCTTTTCAGCCTGATATCCATCATAAAATGGCTTTCCAATTAACACGCCACCTACAACAAATAGCAGAATTGCTACTATACTATAAATTCTTTGCTTATTCATACACTGTTCCTTTCCCTTACAAAATCTTACTCTATATAAAATGATAAAATAATATCGCTATATGTACAAGTATTAGCTGAAAAGAAACCTTCTTGCCGGTGCAAGAAGGTTTCTTTTTAAGCTAATTTATTTCTGTATAGTGATACGTGAAATACTGTCATTTGAATAAAGAAAATAGAAAATAGAATATATAATGGGTATCCAGGAAGATATTCATTAATAATAGGTGAAAAAGTTAAAAATCCAACTGCACAAGGTAAGACAAACCATAACGATACAAATGTTGTTCTACAAGCTTTATCCGTAATCGCTTTTTCACGTTCATCTTCTAGTGGAAATAATAATGGATACATCCAAAAAGATAAATTCTTATATTTTTTCTTTTGAATTCTATAAAAAATTGTAACTATAATTGCTCCAATAAATAATAAAATGAATGGTACTCCATTAAACCATACTTCAAACGGGAATTTCTCGTTTTTAATTATATCTGCTAACTCTGTAATAACACTATAAAATTCAACAAATGTCCAACATGCTAGTGCAGTATAGAGTACATTTATAATATAAGAAAAAACAATTCTATTCATCCTTTTCCCCCTCCTTATTTAAAACAAACACATCTTCCATCTTTAACTGAAACACATCACAAATCGTAAGTGCCAATAACAACGAAGGAACGTAATCCCCTTTTTCAATTGCTGCAATTGTTTGTCTCGTTACTCCAACCTTTTCTGCTAATACGCTTTGCGTAAAGTTAAAACGAGCTCTTAATTCTTTTACTCTGTTTAAAATGGTCAAATTTACCACCTCTCACCATTATTGTATGCTATCCTTAACAAAATGTAAACTCAACTTAACATTATTATTATAAAAAAATCCAACTCTACGTATTGTAAAGTTGGATTACATATTAATTTAAAATTTTAACTTTAACTGTTCTTCTACCCCAGTCATTAGCTTGAGCTGAATTTGGCATTAATAAATCAATGATATGCCCTTTTATTGCACTACCAGTATCTCCAGCAATTGCTGTTCCATATCCTTCTACATATACAGTAGAACCTAATGGGATAACAGATGGATCTACAGCAATTAATTTCATGTTTGGATTTGCAGTTAAATTATGTCCTAACTTAGATTTTACAGTTTCACCCGGTTTATAGCCATTTTCAGATGGATCAGCTGTATAAGCGGTTGCTGTTACGTAAAATTCTTTTCCACCTTGAGTTGGTTTCGTATCAGGCTTAGACTGTGTTTCTGTATTTTTTGCTACAGGTTCAGCTGGTTTACTAGCTTTTTCCTGCTTTTGCTTTTCAGCAATTTCTGCTTGTGCTTTCGCTAAAGCTTCTTGCTCTGCTTTTGCAGCCGCTTCTGCTTTTGCACGCTCTTCCGCTGCGATTCTTGCTGCTTCTTGCTCACGAGCAATCGTTTCTTGTACTGTCTTCATATTTGATTCAATTTTAGCTTTTTCTTCCGCTGCTAAATTAAGTTGACTTGCAACTTCATTATATTTAGCTTGAACTGTTTGTAAGTTATCTTGACGTTTTTTCAAGTTATCTTGCAGTTCAGCTTGCGCTTTTGCTAATTTTTGTTTGTCTACTACTAAAGATGCTTCTTTTTCGTCAATTGTTTTCTTGTCCTCTTCAATTTGACGAAGATCTTGTTCTTGTAGACGTAAAATTTCTTTATCAGCTTCTAGAATAGTAGAAACTGCGTTCATACGTTGTAAGAAGTCTGCAAAGTTTTTTGACTCTACTACAACTTCTACTACTAAACTTGTATTTGAACTGTTTTGAACAGAAACCATACGTTTTCTCATAATATCTTTACGAGCAAGGACTTTATCCTCCAAAACGACAATTTCTTGCTTTTTTTGCTCAATCTGCTTATGTGTTTCATCGATTTTACGTTGAATAGCAGCTTGATCCTCTTTATTTTTTGCAATTGTATTATTTAAATTATGTAGTTCGTTTTCGATACCTTTAATTTCTTTACTAACAGCTTGCTTCTCTTGCTCTTTCTTTTGCATTTCTGCATCGTTTTGTTGCAATTGCTGTTGCATGTTGTTAAGTTTCTCGTCGTTTGACTCTGCTTTAACAGCGACTGTACTAGAAAGACCGATAATTCCTGCTAATACTAGACAGCTGATTCGCTTAAAATAGTTCATAATCCGACTCCCTTCTTATACAGTTATACATGATTTATTTTACAGTTTGTTTACAAAACGATTAAATACAGTTTATTTTTCGTGACGAAAAAAAGAGAATTATGAATAAAATGTAATAGATTCTTAAATATTTAACAATTCCTATATTTAAAAAATACAAAAGATGCTAAAATCCAAATATAGAGAAAATATAACTTTCGAAGGCGGTTGAAATAAATACATGTTTACTCAAAAAAAATCACTCCAACATACAATTGCTCAATTAGAAGAGCGTATACAAGAATTAGAAGCAGAATTAAAACAAAAAGATATCGAAAAGCAAGAGACTATTTCTACTATCCACGATCGTGTACAAAGCGTTATCCAAGAGCATCAACTTGTAAATAACCAACATAATACACTTCAAAATTTAGTTCAACAGTTAAGTTCATGTTTCGAAAATGTTTCAACACGTACGACACATTCCAATGAGTTAAATAATGAAATGTTACAAAAGGAACAAAGCTTAATTCAGTCTATTGCAGAAATTATTGACTGCTCTAATGAAGGAAAAGAATCCGTTCACCGTTTACTTATTGTAATTAATAAATTAGGTGAACAATCTCAACGCACGTCTAATAGTATGAATCATCTAAGCGAACGCTCAAAGGAAATCGAGCAAATTGTAGAAGTCATTCAAAACATTGCAGCACAAACAAATTTACTTGCATTAAATGCGAGTATTGAAGCAGCACGTGCTGGAGAGCACGGTAAAGGATTCGCCGTCGTTGCCAATGAAGTAAGAAAACTAGCGGAAAGTACAGCAGAAAGTACAAAAAACATCGGCAACTTAACGAAAAAAATACAAGAAGAAATTGAAAAAGCATATGATAACACAAAAGATAATTTACATTTAGTCGATGAAGGTGTAGAAATGAGCGCCGATACAAATGCTAGAATTGAAAATATTTTAGTTATGATTCAAACGTTACAAAATGGTGCTACAAATGTTATTAAGGCTATCGAAAACCAAAAGTCTTGTAATGATGACATATTACGAGAATTCGCTAACACACAACAAATGTTCCAAAAATTAAATACTACTATTATGAATCATATTCATGATGCTGAAAAAGTCGATGTTCAATTATCTAAAAGTCTTCAAGGAACAGTGACTTCTTAATTAAAATTAAGAATCCCTTATACTGCTATAAGGGATTTTTATTTTATTTTGAATATTTATTTCTTTTCAATATTCATCCATATCTTTGTTATAATGGAAAAGTTGTTTCTTTCAACTAATAAACAAGGAGGTTATTATGGAACAATTTTACTACGTTTTAAAATATTTAATTCTCGGTCTGTTCCAAGGACTAACAGAACCAATTCCGATTTCTTCAAGTGGTCATCTCGTTTTAGCACAACATTTGCTAGGACTAAAAATAGAAGGGTTTAGCTTCGAACTACTTGTTAATTCAGCTTCATTATTAGCTGTATTACTTATTTATAGAAATGATTTAATTCGTCTAACGAAGAATGGTCTCTCTTATATATTTACAAGAGCAGAAGACGCAAAATCAGATTTCTTCTTTATTATTTATCTTGTTATTGCAACCATTCCAGCAGGTGTTATTGGTGTTTTATTTAAAGATTACATCGATCAGTACTTAAAAGGTGTGAAGATGGTTGGGGTTTCCCTTCTTATTACTGCTGTCGGCCTTTGGATTATTAGAAATTTACGCGGTCGTAAAAATGATGGCGACCTTTCTATGAAAGATGCAATCATCGTCGGATTAGCACAAGCTAGATCGGAAGA
>NZ_JBNLYE010000200.1:0-7414 GCF_050172095.1 Bacillus sp. GMs2/2 | reverse complement strand
ATTCTATATTACACCTCTAAAGTATAATCGTCAACACCTTTTTATAAAGAATTTCAATTTAATATTTTTATGCTCTTTTAGCTAGATACGTCTCTATAGGATTTCATTATCGGAGCACACCTTCTGCTTCTCTTTAATTTATTTTTCCAAATATATTCAAGTTAATTTGAACTCTAGACTTAACTTGTGTGGACGTTTTCCTCCAACAAAACTAGCAACCTTATTTTAACAAATACTAGTATATAATTAGAGAGTTATTGTACTATCAATAAAACTCTATTAGAAGCAGGTGAAGATATGAAAGATATACGTATCCTTATAGCAGACGACGATAAAGAAATCCGAAATTTATTAAAAATATATTTAGAACGAGAATTATACATGGTAGACACTGCAATCAACGGCGAAGAAGCCTTGCATTTATTTAATCAAAATAAATATAACCTCGTTATATTAGATCTTATGATGCCCAAAATAGATGGAATCGAGGTATGTAAAAAACTTAGAGATAAAACTAACGTACCTATATTAATGCTCACAGCTAAAGATCACGAAGTTGATAAAATTTTAGGTTTAAGCATTGGTGCTGATGATTATATTACGAAACCTTTCAGCATTCACGAAGTAATTGCACGAGTAAAAGCTCTTATGCGGCGTTTTTTAGTTCTCGGAAGTAACAATACTGCTCAAGAAAAAACAACTTTATCTTTTAAAGGACTAACTATCAATTTAAATACATACACAGTTCATACAAACAAAGAAGAAATTAGCTTGACCGGAAAAGAATTGGAACTGTTAAAATTCTTTACTTCAAACCCAGGGCAAGTATTTACAAAAACACAGCTCTTCCGAAATGTGTGGGACGATAATTATATAGAAGATGACAATACCGTTATGGTACATATTCGAAAACTTAGAAAGAAAATAGAAATTGACCCTTCCAATCCAAAATTTATTCAGACTATATGGGGAATTGGTTATAAGTTTGTAGGTGAAAAGCTTGAAGACTGATAAAACCCTCTTCCTTATTTCATTACAACTTATCATTTGCGGGATTTTAAACATACAAATGGGCCCAAGATTAAAAATGTCTTTATTTATTATCCTTATCTTAATTACAATTTATCTCTTCTTTGCAAGAATACAATTCATTCAACATCGTAAAGCAATGGATACTAAATTAAGTCGTGTACTAAAAGGAAACTTACAAACGAGATTATTCACAAGCAATGACCACTCATTACATAATATCG
Source organism: Bacillus sp. GMs2/2 (assembly GCF_050172095.1). Lineage (NCBI taxonomy): Bacteria > Bacillati > Bacillota > Bacilli > Caryophanales > Bacillaceae > Bacillus > Bacillus sp. GMs2/2. The sequence goes on along the minus strand of NZ_JBNLYE010000200.1, from coordinate 6,161 downwards.
TTTTTTCAATAAACGAGCTAATAGCTAAATTAGAGCAGGTTCAGATTGAAGCCAAAAGATCCGAGGAATCCAGAAAACAACTTTTGTCTAGTATCTCCCACGATATACGAACACCACTCACCTCCATTATCGGATATATAGATGCTTTGAAAGACGGAGTTGCTGCTTCTGAAATAGAAAAACAAGAATATCTTAAAATACTCTATATGAAATCAAATAACTTAAAGCACCTAGTTGATGAAATATTCAATATGGCGAAGCTAGACGCTAATGAATTTCCACTAAAAGAAGAAGAACTCGACTTTTCTGAAGTTACTAGAGAAGTTTTGATTGAATTTTTACCTGAGCTCTCAAAACATAACATCGAACTGCAAATTCTCATACCAGATTCTACTTGTCCTATCATCGCAGATCATCTAAGCATTATGCGGATTATCGGTAATTTAATGAAAAATGCAATTTATTACGGAAAGGATGGGAAAACAATAGGAGTCGAACTGCTAGAAGCTGATGCAGAATACAAACTTCATATTTGGGATCAAGGCCCTGGTATTCAAAAACATGATTTACAAAACATATTTGAGCGAATGTACCGAAGCGAACAATCAAGAAACTCTTCATTTGGTGGTAGCGGTCTCGGACTCTCTATTTCTAAAGCACTCGTTGAAAAAAATGGTGGGCATATATGGGTTGAAAGTACTCCATGGAAACGAACTACTTTTGGCTTTTCTATTCCAAAACACAATACTTTTAAGAAATAGTTAAGAAATGATTAATATGCAGTTAAGCCTTCCTTTTTATGATGTAAGTAAGAACTTATAGAAAGCAGGTGTCTCCTATAAATACAATTATAAAAACGACTAACCTTACTAAAGTATATGGCAATCAAAAATCCGTAGATAATTTAAATATTAATGTTCAACAAGGAGAGATTTATGGCTTCATAGGCCGCAACGGTGCTGGTAAAACAACAACCATTCGTATGCTGCTTAGTCTTATAAAACCTACAAGTGGAACGATTGAAATATTCGGAGAGAACTTATTCCAAAATCAAAAAGATATTTTAAGCAGAATTGGTTCTATAGTTGAAGTTCCAGGATTTTATGAAAACTTAACTGCAAAAGAAAACCTACTAATTAACGCAAAGATAATTGGGGTTCACAAAAAGAATGCTATCGAAGAAGCATTAGAAATAGTAGGCTTGCAGCATGAGACAAAAAAGTTAGTAGGAAAGTATTCTTTAGGAATGAAGCAACGCTTAGGAATTGCACGTGCTCTTCTCCATTATCCTGAGCTACTCATATTAGATGAACCAACTAACGGACTAGACCCTATTGGTATTAAAGAAATGCGAAAACTTATTCATTCTTTAGCTCAAGAAAGAAATATAACAATACTGATTTCTAGTCACATATTAGCCGAGGTAGAACAGTTAGTCGATCGTATCGGAATTATTCATGAAGGAAAGTTACTAGAAGAAGTTTCTCTTGATACGCTGCGCAAAGCAAACCGTAAGTACATAGAGTTTCAAGTGAATAATGACGATAAAGCTGTGATGTTATTAGAAAATCATCTTCAAATTTTTGATTATGAAGTACATGATGAAGGAAATATTCGTATTTACTCTCATTTTGGACAACAAGGATACATAAACAGAACGTTCGTTCTTAACGATATTGAAGTATTAAAAATGATGATAAGCGAAGATAGACTAGAAGATTATTTCACCAAACTAGTTGGAGGTGGAACAATTGGTTAATCTACTCTATACAGAACTCTTAAAACTAAAACGCTCTAATATGTTTTTAATTAGCATTATTGGTGCTGGTGTCGCACCTTTCTTAGTTGTAGTAGCCTCTTATATACATATAAAAACAAAACAGCCAACTCCAACTATTTGGTTCGATCAATTATTCACTGACGTTAACTTATATACTACTTTAGTTATAGGATTCCCCTTATATGGAGTAGTGGTTGCTTATTTGCTTACCCGCGAATATACAGAAGATACACTGAAAAATTTACTAACTATCCCCGTGTCGCGCATTAGCTTTATTACAAGTAAATTCATCATTCTCTTTCTTTGGATTATGATGCTAACTTTAGTCGCTTGGGCACTTACTTTAATATTAGGGCTATTGGGGAACTTCCCCATGCCCATCAACTTAAGAATACAAATCAGCCCCAAAACGAAAAAATGAGCTTTTTTATTACAAATTAGCATAAAATATTGTTCTGGGGGTAGTTATATTTTCTTGGCTTGATAGCGATGGGGTCCTGCCAACATAACAAGAATTTCGTACGCCAAGGAATTATTAGGTATATTTTTTTAATATATCCATTTTAAAAATAAGTTATACAAATAATTTGTTATATTTGCATGTACCCTAGCTGATATAATGTATAAGACAATTATTGGCTAATTAATAGTTCGCATATATTAGGGAGGTACATAAGTAATGATAGAAATAATCGCGGCATTAGTTTCACTAGTCGTACATTTTATTAGTTATCTCTTTTCAACAGGAGAAGACAAGAAAAAGGCAAAAGCAGATTTAAAAGAAGTTGTTACTGGTACTTATGGGAAAATGTTGTTAGGATTTTTTGGAGCTGCGGCGGTTACAGGAATATTTGTAGTCATTTGGATTTTATCAGAGTAAACCTTTCCGTTATTTTAGCCTATATAACGTATAAGGCAACTATTGGCTAATCAAGTGTACATATTTGGGTATGACGCAATAGATGTTTAACCAAGAAGAAAAGCATTAGAGGAAACAAGAAATTGAATAATAAGATATTTTGCAAAATATTTCTCTTTGTGAAAAGATAAGATCCTAATCTCAGATCTTATCTTTTTTATTTGTTAATTTGCAATAGGGCTACCGCCATATGCCCATTTTCATGATTAGTTCGTTTTACTTTTAATACTCTCAGTTGCTTTTTTAAATAGTTTCATTGCCTGTTCTGCTTTGTTTTCTGCCTGTTCCAACTTATTATCATTTTGTTCTTCTAATGCATCTGAGAGTAATTGCAGAGCATTCCAGTAATTATCCATTGCCTGCTTTATCTTTTTTTGTTCAACTTCTAACCCTTTAGGTGCCTCAAGGTATTTGATGTCTCTTACGTGTATTTTTGCCATATCCAAACTCAATTGGATTTCACTTTTCTTTGACTCATAATCCTTTATATCTGAATGCCCTATATTTTGTATCATTCTCATAACTTCATCCATCTTATTTGTATTTTCTACGATGGCTGCTATGTATTTATCAACTTCTGAACCACTAACTTTGTCGTTTAAATCTTCCTCACGATGACCCTCTTTCGCATGTTTCTGGTTCTCTTCCTTTACCTTTTGCTCTACATCAGGGTATTTCTCGTTTATCCCATTAAATACTGTCTCCCATTTAGAAACACCATCATCTATCCCAAACATACCGTTTTGTATGCTTTCTTTTGCTTTATCCTTATCATATTCACCATCATACTTACGGGCATCATACTGTCTAACTGCATCTTCTATTTTTATTAGGTGTTTTCTAATCTCTTCTACCCCTTCTTGTATTAAAAATTGGTAGTCTTCATACTTTTTAGGTGGTTTGATTTTTTCAAAACGGTTTATGTCCAAACTAATGTGACTAATTAAGGAATCTATCTCACCTATGTAGACACCCTCTTTTGTAAATAATTCATCAGTTTTCTTTTCTAATTTTTTTAAATGATACTGGAATTCTAAGTGTAGTTCAGTCAAACGATAAGGGTAATCTTCTTCAGATACTTTTACCTTGTTTTCACCTTCTGTGTCTGATACATTTGATTTACTTTCTTTACTACTTGATTCGTCTTCCTTACTTCCCTTTTCATACTCAATTCTAGACAAGGCGTTTCTTAGTTGATTTTCAATCTGTTCATCACTATAGTGTAATTTCTTTAGGTCAGATACCATTTTATCTGCATCATAATACTTATCTACTTTTCTATACTCTGACTGTGTAAGTCCATATGTATTTAATGTGCAACCTACTAGCATGAAACTAACACTTAACCCTGCTATTGCGATACCCTTAAATGATTTATTAATATTCATTTTAAACTTATCCCCTTTTTCTCTTAGTAATTCTTTTCTTCAACAATAGACAGACCTTCATGAGTTTTTGCATTGTCTGCTGCGTAGTTTAGTTTTCCTAACTTATTGTTTCAGTCTTAACTTAAATTTCTTTCTTATAATTACAAAAAGGATATACCAAAACATATAACTGCTAGTAAAATATATCCTTATATTATTTTATAATGATAACAATTAATGAGTCAAAGTGATTTGCGAAAATTATATAAAACAGGCATAATTTATTAGTTACTTGGTACTACCTTTACAGGAGTAGCAACACGTCTTCATCAACCCCAAAAAACAAATAACCAAACGAAATTTTGTGCTGACTTGTGACAAAAAACCTCATTTTTTCATTTTAGGAAAATCCTGAATTCTTAAATTAATTTGCATGGGGTACCGCCACATCGTTATCAAGCTAAGGTTTTGCACTATTCATAAAGAAAAAAAGACGTTATCCTTTTTGTAGAATTATAGGAAAGGATGGCGTTTTTTTATGGATCTTCCGATTCTTGACGAACTTCAACCGATTGCTGAAGAATTACAACAATATATGTCTCCCCATGTTCTAGAGCACTTAGCTAAAGAAATAGGATTCGTTCATCGAAAGAGTAAATATCAAGCAAAGGAATTAGTTGCTTTATGTGTATGGCTTAGCCAACAGGTTGCAAGTACATCACTCACACAATTATGTAGCTGTCTTGAAGTATCTACAGGTGTTCTTATCAGCCCTGAAGGGCTTAACCAACGATTTAATGCTTCCGCAGTACAGTTTCTTGAACAAGTTCTAGCTAAACTTCTAACTCAAAGAATTCATTCAACACAAGAAATAATTCATCAATACACCACGACCTTTAAGCACATTCGGATTCTAGATTCTACAACATTTCAGCTTCCAGATATATTTTCTTCACATTATCAAGGTTCGGGTGGAAGTAGCCATACGGCAGGAGTCAAAATTCAATTAGAGTATGACTTATTGAGTGGGAAGTTCCTGCACGTTTATGTAGGAGAAGGAAGAGAAAATGATAAAGCCTTTGGTTCAACAAGCCTACAAACCATTCGACCAAAAAACTTGTATATAAGAGATTTAGGCTATTTTGACTTACATGATTTACAGAATATCCATGATAAAGGAGCTTACTATATCTCACGTTTGAAATTAAATTCTCGAATCTATCGTAAGAATGATAGGCCAGAGTATTTTCGAAATGGGACCCTGAAGAAAGGGTCACTCTATATTCAGTTAGATATGGAAGAAATCATGAATCAATTGTCCCCTGGTCAAACAATGGAGATTTCAGAGGCATACATTGGACAGTATCAAAAATTACCAGCTCGTGTTATTATTCATCGATTAACAAAAGAACAAACAGAGAAAAGGTTGAAGGAACAAGCCAAAAAAGAAAAAAAGAAAGGTATTACCTACAAAGAACGAAGTAAACGGTTGAGTGGGATCAACGTGTATATTACGAATCTTTCTACAGAAAATGTTCCAACGGAACATATCCATGACTTGTATTCATTACGCTGGCAAATTGAAATTTTGTTCAAAACATGGAAATCTTTTTTTAAAATTGACAGGTGCAAAGAAATTAAGAAAGAACGCTTAGAATGCCATTTATATGGGCAACTCATTAGTATTTTACTCTGTTCATCGACGATGTTCAAAATGCGTCAGTTACTCTTAGATAAGAAAAAGAAAGAGCTGAGTGAATACAAATCCATCTATATGATAAAGAATTATTATCTATTGTTTTATGAGGGACTAAAGAAGGGCATCCATGAATTATTAAAAATTTTATTGCGTTTGTTTTACCAGTTAGAAAAAAACGGACGAAAATCTCACCGGTATGAAAAGAAAACAGTCTTTGATATCTTAGGTGTTGTGTATGATTGTACGTTGTCACAAGGTTTCCAAGTTGCATAATATTTTTAAAAACACCTATTTAATAGGTTTATTTGTTATGCACACCTTTAGTGTAGTCGTAAAAATTTCAAAAAACACATTCACATATACCCTCTTGTCCCCCTTAGCTTGATGGGCATGGGG
>NZ_JBNLYE010000199.1:0-7419 GCF_050172095.1 Bacillus sp. GMs2/2 | reverse complement strand
TATTTTTAACATTATTGCTATTCAGCATTAAGCACAAAAAAAGTAATATATAATATTATTATGTAAACTTAAGATTTTAAAAGGAAAATATAATAATTAATAGAACATGTAGAAGGAGATGCTTAAATATTTTGAAGGATGGGAGATTATTATGGAGCATTTACAATCAATAGCACAAGCTGTTATAAGTGGTGATAAGGAAAAAGTAGTGGAGTTTATAAAGGCGAGTCCAAGTATTGTTAACGAATGTAGTAAAGATGGCTGGACACCACTTCATTTAGCAGCTTATTTTGGACAGAAAGAAATAGCGAGTTTTCTTTTAGAAAGCGGTGCAGATATACATAGTAGAGCGAAAAACGAAAATGAAAATACACCTTTGCAAGCGGCAATTGCGAACAAGCAAAGTGAACTTGTCGCTTTCTTAATTGAAAAAGGATCAGATGTAAATATTATGCAAAGTGGTGGCTGGACAGGACTCCACGAAGCAGCATTATTAGGAAATGAAGAAATAATTATGTTGCTCCTTAAAAATGGAGCTAATAAGATGATTAAGAAAAATGATGGAAAAACAGCGTATGATATTACATTAGAAAAAGGATATAATCACCTTTTATATCATTTGAAACAGGAAGTGAACTTATGATGAATAAATGGAGTGTTGGTATATTTTTATTTAATGAAGTAGAAGTGTTAGACTTTGCAGGGCCATTTGAAGTTTTTTCTGTAACTGAGGTGAATGAAGAAAAAACATTTACTGTTTATACAGTTAGCGAGAATGGGGAAATGATTACAGCAAGGAATGGATTGAAGGTACAGCCAGATTATAGTATTGAAAATTTACCACCAGTGGATATTTTAATAATTCCGGGTGGGCTAGGTGCTAGAAAATATGAAATAAAAAATGAAATAGTAATAAAATGGATTCGCCAACAAATGAAAGAAGTAAAGCTGATGACTTCAGTTTGTACAGGAGCGCTATTACTGGCGAAAGCAGGTTTACTGGAAGGTTTAAAAGCAACAACACATTGGGCTAGTATTGAAAAGTTTAAAAATGAGTTTCAAAATGTTGAAGTTATAGAAAATGTAAAGTTTGTAGATGAAGGACATATTATAACATCTGCCGGAATTTCAGCTGGAATTAATATGGCATTTCATATTGTGAAAAACTTGTTAGGTATGCATGTTGCGAAGGACACAGCGAAGCGAATGGAGTATGATATTAGTTTGCCAAATTAAAAAGCCCGGATTGGGCTTTTTATATTGAATGAATATAGTTAAGCTCTTCATCACTCAAAATAGGGCGAACAGATGCATTTGCATTTTCTTGTGCTTGTGTTCCTGTTTTTGCACCAGGAATTACAACACTTACTGCCGGATGAGAGAGTACATAGCGAAGTGCAAGTTGCCCTAGGGTCTGATTTTTATTTGAGAGCAGCCGAAGTTTCTCTACGGTTTGTAAGTCTTCTTGAAACCAAGTTTCATTTGGCCAATCTTTGCGTAAATCTCCATCTGGAAAAATTGTTTTATTTGTGAATTTTCCAGTTAAAATGCCCATTTTTAATGGACCACGAATAACAGCTCCTAGATTTTTCTCTTGTAAGAATGGTAATATATCTTTTTCTGGTTTTCGATTTAATATATTGTAATCAAGTTGTACGATATCAATTTCGTTGTTGTTATTGAAATGATGAATGTATTGTAAATCATGAGTCGAAACACCGACTGCTCTTACTTTGCCATCACGTTTTAATATGTCAAATGCACGTAGAAATGCTTCTGTTTCTCTACGATTATGCCACCAAATATGACAAAAATAAAGATCAATATAATCTGTTTGAAGACGTTGTAAACTTGTTTCGAATACGGCGATGATTTTTTCGGGAGTATCATATACAGGAACTCCATTAGGGTCGTAGTGATGTCCGATTAAACCACCTTTCGTTGATAGGATAATATCATTACGATGTCCTTTAATCGCGGTAGCTATCAACTTTTCACTATGTCCTAAACCATACACATCCGCAGTATCAATAAAATTCACACCACACTCAATTGCTTTTTTTATAGCGGTTATAGATTGTTTATCGTTAACAGGTCCCCATTCATCACCACCGATTGCCCATGCGCCAAAACCTATTTCAGAAACAGTTATTCCAGTTTTACCTAATGTGCGGTAATGCATATTCCCCCTCCTTGTAAGCATGTTATAACATGGATATGTGGGGAAGGAATTTTGTGTGTGAAAAAACTCTTCTACAATAGTAGAAAAAGAATTACAGAAACTACTATTTTATAGCAGCATGTATAAAAAAAATCGGTGTAAATATGGAAATGTCGTCGAATGCTATCTTTAATTGGTTAATTTATGGGATATTTTTGTGAAGGAGTTTATTTTATAAGAATAGAATTTAGTTTAGTAAGAAAACGTGCCGATGGTAGTGAAAAATATGGGTTAGGGGGATTTGAATGAGGAAACTCGAGCGAGTAAATGTTCCTAATATACCAGAGCAATTATCACAACCTAGTGACAAGCGTAGGATAAATAAAAAGAAGTTAAGGCGACTTATTTTAATGGTCCTTTTTATTGCGGCAACTACTCTATATGTTCAATATATTTTAACGAAACAACAAGAAGTAATTGATAAAAAGAAAGATACGATTACGGATCAAAAGAAACAATTAGTATCTTTAAAGAAAGATAAAGATTCTTTAAAGACTAACATAGAAAATTTAACAGACGATGAGGAAGAAATTTTGAAGTTAGCGAGAAAAGAGTATCAATTTTCTAAGTCAAATGAAACTATATTTGTGATGCCAAAGTAATAAAAACAGTTAGCCATTGAACTGCACCCCCAATTGTTAGACACCGTCTAACAATTGGGGGTGCAGTTTTTTATGTATGAATGTCATGGTACAAGGAACAATCACATATTGTAGAAATGAAGAGTTTAAGCTATTTTCATAAATATGGAATATGCACTAAAATAAATGTTGTTAAAATTCTGTCAATTATATTATAATACAAGGTAAGCGGATACATTTTTTAATCAACGTTGAGTTCCTCGCTCATACGACTATTAAGAAACCCGTTATCCTCGTATAAGAAAGGAAGATAGCTGTGTACGCTTCAAATACAATTTATATCGTAGGGGATGCGAAAGCACCTCAAAATAATCCCATTACTGAAAAGTTTAAAAGCTATTTCGTAGCATTTATACTTGTTAAGGATACAGGGGAAATTGTAGATGCAGACTGCTCAGCGACAATTGCATTAACATCTCAATTTGTTAAATATTTATTTCTACATAAAAATATAAATGACCCGGCGTTAGTAATGGAAGTAAAGAACCGATATTTCGGTTCTTCTCAAAAAGCGTTACTTGTAGCGCTAAAAGATGCACAGAAAAAATATAATCAGATTGCTGCTTTGTCTACTCAATCATAGACAAAATCCAGCCGTAAGAATCATTCTTATGGCTGGATTTTTTTATTTCACATTATCGTCCTACATCAAAAGTGAACGAAAACAAAGTAGAGAGATAGAAGAGTAAATGCCCAATAGGTTTACCTAATAATCCGTGGGTATAAATCTCCGGTGGATTAAAATTTCACTTCATTGGAGAATGAAAGGATGAACAAAATGAAAATTACAGATGTAAAAGTAAATCGTAGACGTGTAAAACTGCATAAACCGTTTAAAACCGCGCTTCGTACTGTAACAGAAATTGAAAGTATAGATGTTTATATTCATACAGACGAAGGAGTAATTGGTAAGGGGGCTGCAGCCGCAACGCCAGTTATTACGGGGGATTTCACCAGCGGAATGGAAGAAGCGATTTTAGGACCGATGCGTTCATGTTTAATTGGTCAAAATATCATTCAGTTTCAGCAGTTACTACAGGGTATTCAAATGAGTTGTATTGGAAATTCAAGTGCGAAAGCAGCGGTAGATATCGCTTTATATGATGTATATTGCCAATATCAAAATGTGCCGTTATATGCCTTGTTAGGCGGGAAGAAAGAAATTCATACCGATATTACAGTGAGTGTGGATGAGCCTGTATTAATGGCAAAAGAAGCGAAGAAACATGTAGAAAAAGGATTTCAAACATTAAAGATTAAAGTGGGTAAAGAGGCGCATTTAGATTTGGAACGTATTGAGGCAATTCGAAATGTGGTACCAAGAAATACGACATTACGTTTAGATGCGAATCAAGGTTGGAGTCCAAAAGAAGCGATCTCTATCATTCAAGAGATGGAAAATCGTAATTTAAATATAGAATTTATTGAACAACCAGTACACGCGAAAGATTGGGATGGGTTAAAGTACGTCAAAGATCGTGTGCAAACGCCAATTATGGCCGATGAAAGTATATTTTCAGCAAGTGATGCATTAAAGCTTGTTCAAGGAAGATACGCAGACTTAATTAATATTAAATTAATGAAATGTGGTGGCATACGTGAAGCATGGCGTATTGCAGATATCGCAGAAACGGCTGGTGTGAAGTGTATGGTGGGAAGCATGATGGAATCTTCACTTTCCGTTAGTGCTGTTGCACATTTAGCGGCAGCACATCCTAATATACATTATTTTGATCTTGATGCACCGCTTTGGTTAATGGAAGAGCCAGAAGGAATGACTTATTCTGGATCAAAGGTAAACCTTCAATCGACAGTGAATAGTAAGTCTTAGGAAAAGAGACTAGTAAATTATTTTTTTAAGGGGGATATATATGAAAAAAGTAGGAACTGCATTTTTAACAACTTTATTTATATTTTCATCGTTTACATCGGCAAATGCTGAAGAAAAGAAGGATAATAAAGCATTTATAGATGTATCTGCTGCAACGTTATGGACAGCACCTGATTCATTAAGGTCAATCGATACACCGAGTGCAACAAATCCAGTGGATCTATGGAAATGGACGAAATCAATGACACTTGACGAGAAACTATGGTTAACAAATGCAAATAAATTAGAAACACAAGCGTTACTCGGTCAAGAAGTAACCGTTATTGATAAGAAAGGCGAGTGGGTGAAGGTATTAGTGCATGGACAGCCAACACCACGAAATGAAGAAGGTTATCCGGGCTGGATGCCTGAAAAGCAATTAACATATAATCAAGAATTTGCAGATAAAACAAATGAACCTTTTGTGTTAATAACAAAGCCGACTGCGATTTTATATATAAATCCTTCTGAAAAACATAAATCACTTGAAGTCAGTTATAATACAAGACTGCCGCTATTAAGTGAAGACACAATTTCATACCGTGTATTGTTGCCAAATGGTCAGAAAGCATGGCTACGAAAAAATGATGGAACAGTTTACCGTTCTCAAACTGATATTCCAAAACCGACAGCTGATGATTTAATTAACACAGGGAAAATGTTTTTAGGTTTACCGTATATATGGGCTGGTACAAGTGGTTTTGGATTTGATTGCTCTGGCTTCACGCATACGATCTATAAATCGCACGGCATTACAATTCCGCGAGATTCTGGACCGCAATCAAGAGCAGGAGTTGCAGTTGATAAAGAAAATCTACAAAAGGGAGATTTAATTTTCTTTGCACATGATCAAGGGAAAGGTAGTGTCCATCACGTCGCAATGTATATTGGTGATGGCAATATGATTCACTCACCAAGAGCTGAAAGATCGGTAGAGATTATACCGCTAAATACACCAGGATATATAGAAGAATACGCTGGTGCTCGTCGTTACTTACCTTAAAAATAGAGGGGGTTTTTAAATGAAAAAAGTTGTTCGTTACTCATTAGTTAGTACTTTATTAGTTTCTTCATTTTTAGTTGGCTGCGCAAAAGAAAAAACTGCAACAAAGCCGAAAGATGAGAAGAAAGTATTACAGTTACTAGAAACGGGTGAAATTCCGTCGTTAAATTCAGGGAAAGTAACAGATGCAGTCTCGTTTAACGTTTTGAATAACGTAATGGAAGGACTATTTCGTCTATCGAAAAATGATGAAGAAATTGAAGCCGGCGCACAAAAATATGAAGTGAGTAAAGATGGAAAGACATATACATTCCAATTGCGTGATGCGAAATGGTCTAACGGAGATCCAGTAACCGCCCATGATTACGTATACGCTTGGAAGCAATTGATTAATCCAGATACAGCTTCTCAATATGCATACATTGCGTACGATGTAAAAAATGCTGAGAAGATAAATAAAAAACAACTAGGTCTAGATGAATTAGGAGTAAAAGCGAAGGATGATAAAACATTCGTCGTAGAGCTAGAACATCCTGTACCGTATTTTACGAAATTATTAATTTTACCATCCTTCTATCCAATTAACGAAAAATATGCGAAAGAGCAAGGTGATAAATATGGATTAGAAGCAAATAAAGCGGTATATAATGGACCGTTTACATTATCAGAGTGGAAGCATGAAGCTAGCTTTACAATGAAGAAAAACGATAAGTATTGGGATAAAAAAGAAGTGAAGTTAGATGAAGTAAACTATCAAATTGTAAAAGAAATTTCAACTGCGGTAAATTTATATGAAACAGATAAAGTTGATAGAGCTGTTATTTCTACAGAATTCGTAGATAAATATAAAAATAATAAAGAGCTAAAACAATATACAGATCCAGTTATGTACTTCTTCCGATTTAATGAAAATGTACCGATTCTTAAAAATAAAAATGCACGTCTTGCGCTAAGTACAGTTTTTGATAAGAAGGGACTCGCAGATTCATTTTTAAATGATGGATCGGTTGCAGCGAACTATTACGTACCAAAAGGATTTTTAAAGGGCCCAGATAAGAAAGATTTTAGAAGTACGTCTGGTGAGTTTAATAAGACAAATGTAAAACAGGCGAAGGAATATTGGGAGAAAGCAAAACAAGAGACAGGTACAAATGAAGTGACTTTAGAATTATTAAATTATGACTTAGAAAACTTTAAAAAAGTTGGAGAGTACATTAAAGAGCAGCTTGAGAAAAACTTACCAGGATTAAAAGTGAATGTGAAATTACAGCCGCATACGCAAAAATTAGCACTTGAGAAGAAGAAAGAATATGAAATGTCGTTATCACGCTGGTTACCAGATTATCCAGATCCAATGACTTACTTAGAAGTATTCCTTTCTGGAAGCAGTGTTAATAATACAGAATATGCAAATCCAGAATATGATGCATTAATTAAGAAGATTAAAACAGAATTAGGTAATGATGAAAAGGCTCGCTGGAAAGCAATGCAAGATGCTGAAAAAATGCTACTTGATGATGCAGTAATTGCACCGGTATTCCAGCGTGGATTATCTTACTTACAAAAACCATATGTGAAAGATTTATATGTACATCAATTTGGTCCAGCTACAAGTTTAAAATGGGCAGATTTACAAAAATAAAAGAATGGGGAAACAGACTTCACGTATGTGATAGTCTGTTTT
>NZ_JBNLYE010000198.1:0-7355 GCF_050172095.1 Bacillus sp. GMs2/2 | reverse complement strand
TAGAAACTTGGAGATTATTCTTTCAATTCTACTTTTTAACAAGTGAGGGTACAGGAAGTGCAATTAGGGGAGGCAACACAACATGAAGAAAAAGATACCGTTATTACTTGCATCAACTTTAACTGCAAGTATGTTGCTTAGCGCGTGTAGCTACCAAAAAGATGACGCAAAAGCAAAAGGGAAAGAGAACGCTACGAGTAGTAGTAACGGAAAACAGATTCTTAATTTAACAGAGTTATCTGAAATTCCGTCAATGGATGCATCATTAGCATCTGATTCTTCATCTTCTACAGCATTAAATAATACGATGGAAGGTTTATATCGTATTGGCAAAGATCAAAAGAGAATGCCTGGAGTTGCAGAAGATGTCGAAAAGCTAGATGATGGGAAGAAATACATATTTAAATTAAGAAGAGATGCGAAATGGTCGAATGGGGAACCTGTAACAGCTAAAGACTTTGTGTATTCATGGAAAAGAGCAGTAAATCCAGATACAAAAGCAACGTATTCATACATTATGTTCGATATTAAAAATGCAGAGAAAATTCATAAAAAAGAATTACCTGCTGACCAATTAGGTGTAAAAGCGATTGATGATTATACACTAGAAGTAGAATTAGACAATCCCGTTCCTTACTTTATCGATTTAACAGTTTATCCAGTATTTTACCCACTAAATGAAAACTTTGTAAAAGCACAAGGTGACAAATTTGGTTTAGAGGCAAATACAACATTATATAACGGTCCATTCGTTATGAGTGATTGGAAACATGAACAAAGTTTCCAATTCAAGAAGAATCCTTCATATTGGGATAATAAAACGGTTAAAATCGAAGAAATCAACTTTAATATTGTAAAAAATACAGCAACTGATGTAAATTTATATGAGACAAACGCGATTGATCGAGCGGCTTTAACGTCTGAATTTGTTGATAAGTTTAGAAAAAGCCCAGAGTTCCAAACAAGAAAAGAGGCAGGGGTTGCTTACTTAAGATTTAATCAAAGTAATCAGTACTTAAGTAATAAAAACTTAAGAAAAGCAATTTCAATGTCCTTTGACCGTGATAACATTGCAAAAGTTATTTTAAATAACGGCGCAATTGGAGCTTACGGATTTGTTGGAAAAGATTTCGCTGAAGGTCCAAATAAAAAAGATTTCCGAGCTGAAAATGGAAAGCTAGTTGAAACAAATCCAAAAGAAGCAAAAAAGCTTTGGGAAACAGCGAAGAAAGAGCTTGGAACTGATAAAATCGAACTAGAATTCTTAAACTTTGATAATGAAGATGCTAAAAAAGTTGGGGAATTCTTAAAAGGTGAGATGGAAAAGAACTTACCAGGTTTATCAATTAAAATTAAACAGCAACCATTCGCACAAAAAAATAAATTAGAAGATTCTCAGCAATATGATATTGCGTTTGGTATTTGGGGACCAGATTTCCCAGATCCAATCTCATATTTAGATATGTTTGTTACGAATGGTTCTCAAAATAAAACAGGGTATTCTAATCAGAAATATGATGAGTTAATCCTAAAAGCTAAAACAGATACAAAAGATTTACAAGCTCGCTGGGACAACCTTCTAGAAGTAGAGAAGATGTTAATTAAAGAGGATGCAGTTATCACTCCAATCTTCCAAAAAGGTTCAGCGTATGTAGTAAAAGGTGCCGTAAAAGATATTATCCCAATTAACTATGGTGGTAAATTAACTTACAAATGGGCATCTGTTGAACAAAAATAATCTTTTTTTTCCATCGTTTACAAGGGTATATGCCTATGATGGGCATATGCTCTTATTTTAAAAAAATAAAAGTAAGAATATTTTAAACTATCTTATTGCTTTTGAGAAAAACGGGGAGGTGCTTGACTATGGGACGTTATGTATTAAAACGTTTCGTGTACATGGCTTTGACATTATTTTTAATTACTACAATGACTTTCTTTTTGATGAAATTACTTCCGGGTTCTCCGCTTAAAAACCAGGAGAAGCTATCACCGGCACAAAAAGAAATCATTCTTGAAAAATACGGATTGAATGATCCGGTACCAGTTCAATATGCACGTTACTTAGGTAACTTAGCAAAAGGTGATTTAGGGGTATCATTCCAATATGATAACCGCCCAGTAACAGACATGATTGTGGATCGTATTGGACCATCAGCCCAATTAGGTTTACAAGCGATTATATTAGGAACATTTATCGGTTTAATTTTAGGTATTGTTGCCGCACTTCGTAATAATACGTGGGTAGATTATAGTGCAACAGTTATTTCGGTACTCGGAATGTCGGTACCATCATTCGTATTCGCCGCATTACTGCAATATTTCGTAGGGGTAAAACTAGGCTGGTTCCCAGTAGCATTCTGGAAAGGACCAGAGTTTACTGTAATGCCTACAATTGCATTATCGATGGGAGTTATCGCGACAATCGCACGTTTCTCTCGTGCAGAATTAATTGAAGTTATGCAAGCCGATTACATTTTAACAGCGAAAGCGAAAGGAATTAGCCAAGGCGTTATCATTGTCAAACATGCACTTCGTAACGCGTTAATTCCAGTTGTAACAATTTTAGGACCAATGGTTGCGGCATTAATTACAGGAACACTTGTTATCGAGCAAATTTATGCTGTACCAGGACTTGGGGAACAATTCGTTAAATCGATTACTTTAAATGACTATACAGTTATTATGGGAACTACGATTTTCTATAGTGCGATCTTCATTTTAGTTATTTTCATTGTCGATATTTTATACGGAATTATTGATCCTCGTATTCGTTTAGCGGGAGGGAAAAAATGATGAAAGATGTACAAAAATTATCTCCAGATTTATTTCAACAAGCCAATCAAAATAATGTTGATAATGAAGTCATTGCCCGTCCAAGCTTAACGTTTTGGCAAGATGTAAGAAGACGTTTATTCCAACATAAAGGTGCGATGCTTGGCCTTGTATTGTTAGTTATCATTGCGCTATTAGCGATTTTTGGACCGATGGTAAGTAAACACTCGTATAAAGAGCAAGATTTAGGTCGTGCGAAATTACCACCAAAAATTCCAGTTATTGAAAATGTTCATTGGTTACCATTTGACGGTACAGATCAATATGGTGTTGACCAATATGAAAAACGTGATATTAAAGAGTACTTCTGGTTTGGTACAGATGACCTTGGCCGTGACTTATGGACAAGAACATGGGAAGGTACACGCGTATCATTATATATCGCTCTTTTAGCGGCAGCAATTGACTTAGTAATTGGGGTTGCATACGGAGGTATTTCAGCATTCTACGGCGGTAGAGTAGATAACATTATGCAACGTATTATGGAGATTATTAACGGTATTCCATACTTAATCATCGTTATTTTAATGGTAATCATTATGGGATCTGGTATTTGGTCAATTACACTTGCGATGGCGATTACAGGTTGGATAGGGATGTCGCGTATTGTTCGTGGACAAATCTTAAAGTTAAAAAACCAAGAATATGTATTAGCATCTCGTACATTAGGTGCAACAAATACACAATTAATTGTGAAACATTTAATTCCAAACGTAATGGGACCTATTATCGTAATGACGATGTTTACAATTCCATCAGCGGTGTTTGGTGAAGCGTTCTTAAGTTTCATCGGTTTAGGAATTCAGCCACCATTTGCGTCACTAGGTTCTCTTGTAAATGATGGTTATAAATCTATTCAAACGTATCCGCATATGATGTTCATCCCTGCGGTTGTCATCAGTATATTAATTTTAGCGTTTAACTTAATGGCAGACGGATTACGCGACGCGTTAGATCCAAAAATGCGTAAGTAAAAGAGGGGAGAGGCAAAGATGAAAACATTGTTAGAGGTAAAAGATTTACAAGTCTCCTTTGATACACATGCAGGTGAAGTACAAGCTGTACGCGGCGTTACTTTTGATTTGAAAAAAGGAGAAACATTGGCGATTGTAGGAGAATCTGGTTCAGGGAAATCAGTTACTTCTAAAGCGTTAATGGGATTAATTCCGAATCCTCCTGGACGCATTAAAAATGGTGAAATCGTATTTGAAGGTCGTGACTTAACAAAATTAACAGAAAAAGAAATGCAGCAAGTACGCGGTAAAGATATTGCGATGATTTTCCAAGATCCAATGACATCATTAAACCCAACGATGACAATTGGAAATCAAATTATGGAAGGTCTAATTAAACACCAAGGGATGAGTAAAGCAGATGCACGTAAAGTTGCTTTAGAGTTAATTGACCTTGTAGGTATTCCAAATCCAGAAGCTCGTTTAAAACAATATCCTCACCAATTCTCAGGTGGTATGAGACAGCGTGTAGTTATTGCGATGGCGTTAGCTTGTAACCCGAAATTATTAATTGCCGATGAGCCGACAACAGCGCTAGACGTTACGATTCAGGCGCAAATTTTAGAACTTATGAAAGACATTCAGCAAAAAACAGAAGCAGCAATCATTTTCATTACGCATGACTTAGGTGTAGTAGCAAACGTTGCGGACCGAGTGGCAGTTATGTACGCTGGTAAAGTTGTTGAAATTGGAACTGTAGATGAAATTTTCTACAATCCGAAACACCCATATACTTGGGGTTTAATCGCATCTATGCCAAGTTTAGATGGTTCAGAAGAAGAGTTATATGCAATCCCTGGAACGCCTCCAGATTTATTGAAGCCGCCAAAGGGAGATGCTTTTGCACCACGTAACCCACAGGCACTGAAAATTGATTTTGAAATGGACCCACCTTTATTTAAAGTAAGTGATACGCACTATGCGGCAACTTGGTTACTTCACGAGCAAGCTCCAGAAGTAAAACCGCCGGCAGTCGTTGAAAAACGCATTCTTCAAATGAAAGCAGGTGAACAACATGACTAAACAACGTGAGAAATTAATTGAAGTAAAAAATGTAAAGCAGCACTTCGACGTGAGTGGTGGTGTTGTCAAAGCGGTTAATGATATTTCATTTGATATTTACCGCGGAGAAACATTTGGTCTTGTAGGAGAATCAGGTTGTGGTAAATCGACAACTGGAAGAACGATTATTCGTTTATATGATGCAACTGCTGGTGAAGTGTTATTCGATGGTGAAAATGTACATGGTAAAAAATCACGCGCAGAGCTGAAGAAATTCAACCGTAAAATGCAAATGATTTTCCAAGATCCATATGCATCATTAAACCCTCGTATGACAGTAGGGGATATTATTGCAGAAGGTATCGATATTCACGGACTAGCGAAAAGTAAAAAAGAGCGCATGGACCGTGTTCATGAACTATTAAACACAGTTGGTTTAAATAAAGAGCACGCAAACCGTTTCCCACACGAATTCTCAGGTGGACAACGTCAGCGTATCGGTATCGCTCGAGCGCTTGCTGTAGACCCAGAATTTATCATTGCCGATGAGCCGATCTCAGCACTTGACGTATCGATTCAGGCGCAAGTTGTAAACTTACTGAAAAAGTTACAAAAAGAAAAAGGTTTAACATACTTATTCATCGCCCATGATTTATCAATGGTAAAATACATTAGTGACCGTATTGGTGTAATGTACCGTGGCCAAATCGTTGAGTTAACAACAAGTGATGAATTATATGCGAATCCAATTCATCCATATACGAAATCACTATTATCAGCGATTCCACTTCCAGATCCAGATTATGAGCGCAATCGTAAACGTATCGTATATGATCCATCACAGCATAATTATGGTAGTGAAGCACCAACAATGCGTGAAATTCGCCCAGGACATTTCGTACTATGTTCGGAAGCGGAGTACAAGAAATATAAAGAGATTTATCAATAAGAAAAAGAGCCATTCTTCTGTTATGGAAGGATGGCTCTTTTTCTACTATATAAAAGAATTGTATACATTTGTCGGTCAGTCGATATATTTAAAGAATCGCCGATATAAATCTCATGTATCATTAGTGATATCCATATGCAAAATTACTGAACTTGAACAGAAACATTCTCCTCTTGTTCTTCAGGTTTAACAAGCGCATAACGCTCCCATGCTCTACTTTTCCAGCGGAAGAACATAATAATGGCACGTGTCCATTCGTCGATGGCGATTGCTAGCCAAATACCAACGAGCCCCATATCTAAATGAAAGGCGAAAAAGTAACCTAGTGGTAAACTCATTAACACCATAGAGAATGCACCGATTAAAACAGGATATTTTGCATCACCAGCTGCACGAAGCGAATTAATGATGACGATGTTCATCGTACGTCCCGTTTCAAGTAGTACACTTAGTAAAAGAACACTTGCGCCTAACCCGATAATGTGCGGATTATCTGTAAACAGTCCCATTAATTGTGTACGGAATGTAATAACGAGAGCGACCATACATAAAGTTACACCAATTGCCCATTTTACACTTTTCCATAAGCGTTCGTATGCTTCATCTTTTTCGCCACCACCAACGAGGCGGCCAATAATAATGGCTGTTCCCATACCAATTGCAATTGCAAATAAATAAGTGAACATGGAAATGTTAGTAGCGTATTGTCTAGCAGCTAATGATTCCGTTCCTAAGTACGTTGCGTAATAAAGGAAGACGATTTGACAAGCTTGATACATCACTTGTTCAAATGCAGATGGAATGCCAATTTTTAAAATTTTCCCAATGTATTCTTTGGATAAAGTGAAGTAATATTGTAATTTCACACGATATTCCATAACGCGGTATAGTAACCAGAAGAAAACAATAAGTGCGATCAATCGACTGATAGCGGAAGAAATTGCAGCCCCTTGTACACCGAGCTCAGGGAAACCAAATTTCCCGAAAATGAGTACGTAGTTTCCAGCGATATGAATCATATTCATTCCGAGTGAAATAAACATCGCTTGCTTTGTAAAACCGTGTACACGGATAATTGCGGCTAATGAGTTAATAATAGCTTGTAGGAAGATGGCTCCTCCGACGATAGATAAGTAGTTTTGCGCATACGTTAGTACATCGCCTTGTAAGTTCATTGCGAGCATCATATGTTTCGAAAATAAAAGAAAACCAGCGCTTATAACGAGCCCAACTATTAAATTTAATGTGACGGCTAATGCTGATATTTTAGATGCTTCCATAAAGCGTTTGGAACCGAGGTATTGAGATACAACGATAGCAGCGCCGTTCCCGATGACTTCTAATACCAAAATCGCAATATGAAGATATTGATTCGCTGCACCAACCCCAGATACAGCATCGTCTGATAATGCACTTAACATGAAAGTATCAGCGATCCCCATCAACATAAAAAGAAAAACTTCTAGAAAAATAGGCCATGTTAATAAGAATAAACTTAATTTCTCAGTAGGCCCGTTTTTTGCCTGAATTGCTGCCATGTCCGTCCCCTCTTTACC
>NZ_JBNLYE010000197.1:0-7446 GCF_050172095.1 Bacillus sp. GMs2/2 | reverse complement strand
ATTTATAAGCAATAGACATGTTAAAGCTGTTTAAAATACGAGAATTAACCATAAGAATCTCATTTCCCGCTACCTTTTTAATAGAAAGTTGATTTACAAAGTTTATATGCGTTAAACTTATACAGATGTTCTTGTAATCTTCTTCCTTTCAAAAGGCTTGTATATATGATGCAAGACATAAAAAACTTGAGGAGATAAAAATTCTATGATGGAACAAAAGCAACTTGTTTCTGTTGTCATACCTCTGTATAACACAGAAAAATATATTGAAGAAACGATGCAGTCAATACTAGATCAAACATATAAAAATATCGAAATTGTAATTGTAGATGATGGAAGTAAAGATCAATCACCTTCTATTGTGAAAAACCTTGCTGAAAAATATCCAGGGCAAGTAAAATACATTCATCAAAAAAACCAAGGTGTTTCGGTAGCCCGTAATACAGGTATCGAAAATGCTAGCGGAGAATATGTCGCTTTCCTTGATAGTGATGACTTATGGCATCCAACCAAAATTGAGAAGCAAGTCGAAAGTATGCATAAAAATGAAATGAACGCGTGCTATTGTGGTTATATGAATTTTTACGAAGAAACAGGCGAGAAGGTTGAACATACAACAAACTTTATTAAAGGTGATATGGCAAAAGCATTCCTAACACATCAAGTTGTTGCTCAAACAAGTACTTGGATTTTCAAACGATCCATCGTAATGGATCATAACATTCGTTTTACACCAGGATGTAGTTGGGGCGAAGATTTAGAGTTTTTATTTAAACTAATGAGTGTGACAAATGTATGCTATATCGATGAATATTTAACATATTATAGAATCTTATCAGAAGGAAATCTTTCTTCTAAGTATAAAGATTATAAATTAAAAACGACAAAAGAGTTGGAAGTATTCAATCGTATGAAAGATTGGGTACATAATAAATCTCAAGATTTCATTACAAAAGACCCTCAGTCACTTATTGAGATTCTTGAGACTTATTTATTCCCTTATACAGTCATCAATAACGCTTGTATATATATTAAGGGAAACTCTCAATTAGATAAATCACAAGTTCAATTAATCAAAAAAGATATAAAGAAATATTGCCGTAAAATCTATTCAAAGAATGGAAAACGTAGTAAAAAACTATATGCAATGCTTTGGTTTGTACGAATTAAATTTCTGTTTTCTTAACCTGAAAATATAACGATACTCTCTCTTTCTGTGAACAAATCAAATTTACAAATAGGACAAGCTAACCGGGTCCTAAAGAATAGAAAGGTCTTTTCCCATGAAAACAAATAAAATTCTAAAAAACGCATCCTACCTCTTTGTAGGAAACATTACTGTCCGTTTTGTACTGGCTATTGCAACAATTTTCTTTGCAAGATATGTTTCTCCAAGTGATTACGGTATGTTTACAACTGCGTTAGCAGTTTCAGCTGTTATTTGTTACTTTACAGATGCAGGTTTGACACATACGTTTATGCGTGAAGGAACGAGAAGCGATGCTAATATTAGCGTGCTAATAAGTAGTTATTTACGTATTCGTTTAATATTAGCTATCGTAATTTCTGTACTTTTCGCTATTTTTGCCCAGTTCTTCTATCCCGATGCTTACTTACGTGCGATGGTATATTGGGTTGTTCTGCCAACAATGTTTGGAGCAACTTTACAAGGTGTTGGAATGGCTTACTTCCAAGTAACAGAACGCATGCAATTTACAGCTATTATTTCTGTACTACAAGGTGTAACAGCTGCTGCTGCCCTATTACTAGGGATGTCTTTCCAATGGTCACTTATGATGGTTGCTGCCATGTATGGGGTATCTAGTCTTGTAACAGGTGTTATCGCCTTTATAATGACAATACGTTATACGAAAGTCCATAAGGGTTGGGATAAAGGCATTTTAGATCAACTACTTATTTTCACAATCAATGGAATCATCATTATGCTCTTACCACAATTGGGCCCTATTATATTAGAAAAGGTTTCAACGTATAATCAAGTTGGATTCTTTGGTGCTGCATCTAAAATACCTGCTGTACTATATCAAATACCTGGGGTAATTGCAGCTGCCTTTTATCCAAGGCTGTTTGCTTTTGGTAATGAGAAAAATATTGAAGAACATAGAAAATTATCAAGTTTTGAATTAAAACTTATGTCTTTTTTAGGAATGGGAATTTCTATCCCCTTTATTGCTGATCCAAGTTTCTGGATTGTTAGTTTATTAGGAGAAGAATACGCTCCCGCCGGTGACGCTCTTGCTATTCTAGCGTTTATGGTTATTTTACAATCAATTAACTATCCACTAGCCGATAATTTAACAACGATTGGCCAGCAATGGAAACGTGCAACAACAATGACTATTGGATTAGTTGTTGCGATCATAGGTTATATTGTATTAGGTAGTAAATATGGAATGATGGGGGCAGCTGTCGCAGCTATCCTTACCGAAATTACACTATTAATCGGATTTACCCTCTTTATTCGTAAAGGCATGCAATTATTAGTTAAAGGAATTATATTTAATTCCTTGGCCTTTATTATTAGTTACGGTATATACCGAATTGCATTAATCAACTTACCGCCACTAATTGCTTTAACTCTTACTGGTATACTATACGGTATGATTGGAATTGTAATTGATCCTCAAATACGTGGATTCGTTTTAGGGTTTATAAAACAAAAATTAGGTAAAAAGGTAGTATAAAGTTAAGTTCCTTTTCAAAATCATGAAAAGGAACTTAACTTCTTTATTTACATCTGTTTTTCATATACATAATTATTTCTTTTACCCCATCATAATAAGAAGTTTTGGTAACTCTCCAATACATTTCTCGTATTTCTCTCCACTTAATACAACTGGTTTTTCCGTCAAATATAGCATTTCCACAAATTCTTTCATCTGCTTATCAAACAGACCAATGAACTGGATCATTCCTCTTTTTACAGTTATTATTCATTTGGTATATCCCGTTAATTCCCGTATGTGTTGAATCATTTCCTCACCTGTAATGACACCATAACCTCGTATGTTCCAATTTTGTCCATAGGCCTCATCATGTGAAGCTAATTCAACCATTGCTTTTGCACCATCTGGTGTGAAAATATATTCACGGGCAATCTTTTTATCTCCAACAAAGCTAGATATTTTATTTGCAAGTATTGCCTTTAATGTATGATGGACAAGTGTGCTTTCTGCATTTGGACCATAAAGGTCTGGGAAATAAGCAATAAACATTTGTACATTAGCTTGTTTTGAAAATATATACATTTTGAAATGATAGCATTATATGAAAGAATTTAGTATCATGATTCAAGGTACTATTTCAAGTTGGACGGAGGATACTATGAGCTTATTAACAGTTGAAAAATTAGGACATACATTTGGCGATCGTACATTATTTAAAGATGTATCTATGCGATTATTAGCAGGTGAGCACGTTGGATTAGTTGGTGCAAACGGTGTTGGTAAATCAACATTCATGAATATCATTACTGGTCAGCTTATTCATGACCAAGGTCGCGTAGAATGGACACCGGGCACACATTACGGCTACTTAGATCAGCATACTGTTTTAACGCCTGGGCGTACAATTCGTGACGTACTAGCGGATGCATTTTTACTGTTATTCGAAAAGGAAAAAGCTTTAAATGAAGTTACAGAAAAAATGGGAACTGCTACACCAGAAGAACTAGAAGAACTTCTTGAGCAAATGGCAGAAATACAAGATGCACTTGAAGCAGGTGGTTTCTACTTACTAGATATGAAAATTGAAGAGGCTGCACGTGGTCTTGGAATTGATGCAATTGGTTTAGATCGTGATGTTTCAGCACTAAGTGGTGGACAACGTACAAAGGTATTGCTTGCAAAGCTATTACTTGAACAGCCAGAAGTGTTATTGCTTGATGAACCTACTAACTATTTAGACGTTGAACATATTCATTGGTTAACAAATTATTTAAAAGAATACCCACATGCATTCTTATTGATTTCTCATGATACGGAATTTATGAACAAATGTGTTGATGTTATTTTCCATCTAGAATTCACAAAAATGACACGCTATACAGCGACATATGAAAAATTCCTAGAACTAGCAGAAATCAATAAAAATCAACATATAAACGCTTATGAAAAGCAGCGTGAGTTTATCAAAAAGCAAGAAGACTTCATTGCAAAGAACAAAGCTCGTTATTCAACGACAGGCCGTGCAAAGAGTCGTCAAAAACAACTTGATCGTATGGAACTTATTGATCGCCCCGAAACAGCAATTAAACCTGAATTCTCATTTAAAGAAAGTCGTGCAAGTAGTCGCTTCGTCTTTGAAGGTGAAAATGTAGAAATCGGATATACACATCCGCTACTACCAAAGCTCTCAATGACAATCGAACGTGGTGAAAAAATTGCTATTGTTGGATGCAACGGTGTTGGTAAATCAACGTTACTAAAAACAATCTTAGGTAAAATTAAACCTTTAAGCGGTAAAACAAGCCTTGGGGACTTCTTAGTGCCTGCATACTTTGAGCAAGAGGTTAAAGCTGACAATATAACACCAATTGATGATGTATGGAATACATTCCCTGGCCTAGACCAGCATCAAATTCGTGCGATGTTAGCAAAATGCGGATTAAAAAATGAACATATTTCTCGCCCATTAAGTCAATTAAGTGGTGGAGAACAAGCAAAAGTTCGTTTATGTAAACTAATGGGTGAAGAAAGTAACTGGCTACTATTTGATGAGCCGACAAACCATCTTGATGTTACAGCAAAAGCAGAACTTAAGAAGGCTATGAAAGCATATAAAGGAACAATCCTCCTTGTATGTCACGAACCGGACTTCTATGAAGATTGGATTACAAAAGTTTGGAATGTAGAAGAATGGTCTCAAAATAAAAATTAATAGATATAAGATTTTTATCCATATTTTATGCTATACTATACCTTGCGTGACAACATCTTGTTCTGTTGTCACGTTTTTTATAGAGTAAGATTTTATTAATGCTGGGGGCTATATTATGCTTTTTAATTCTTTTGAATTTATGCTTTTATTCTTGCCTATAGCAGTAATTGGATATTTCCTATTGCAAAAAGTTAACGAAAATTTCGCAAAACTTTTTTTAGTAGGTATGTCCCTTTACTTTTATGCATATTTTGAGGTGAAATACCTATTGCTAATAGGAGTTTCATTATTTACAAACGCATTTATAGGCCAACAAATTATACAAAAAATTAATCAAAAAACCCGAAAAGTATTTTTAATAGTTGGTTTAGTATTTAACATATCATTACTGGGATACTTTAAATACTCTGACTTCTTCTTAGATAATATAAATACCCTATTTGGAACTGATGTACCTTTATTAAAATTATTACTGCCTTTAGGCATTAGTTTTATTACCTTCCAAAAGATAGGTTTTTTAGTAGATTGTTATAAGAGGGAATTAACAAAGTTTAATTTTATTGATTTTTGCTTGTTCGTAACGTTTTTCCCGCAACTTATTGCAGGACCCATTGTCCATCATAGTAAGGTACTTCCTCAATTTCAAGATGAATCCAAAAGGAGCCCGAATATTGAAAATATTACAAAAGGACTTTACATATTCGGAATTGGTCTTACTAAAAAAGTAGTAATTGCTGATTCACTAGCACAATGGGCTGATTTTGGCTTTAGCAATGTAAATCAACTATCTACGACCGATGCATGGGTTTCATCACTTGCATATACATTACAACTGTATTTTGATTTTAGTGGATATTGTGATATGGCAATAGGTGCAGCGTTGTTATTCAACATTATACTACCAATTAACTTCTTTTCTCCTTATAAATCTTTAAGTATTCAAGATTTTTGGAGACGTTGGCATATGACATTAGGAAGATTTTTCACTCAATATGTATATATTCCATTAGGTGGGAGTCGAAAAGGGCAAATTCGTACTTATTTAAATTTATTTACAATTTTTCTTATAAGTGGAATTTGGCATGGCGCTGGATGGACGTTTGTTATTTGGGGCGTTTTACACGGATTAGCTATTGTAATACATCGATTATTTAAAAACTTAGGTGGAAAAATACCTAAATTAATTGCTTGGATTTTAACAATGGGATTTGTACATGTAACATGGGTGTTCTTCAGAGCTACTTCTGTAGAAGATGCATTAACTATGTTAAATCGCATGTTCAACGTAAATTACTTACACATCCAAACAGCACTTATTCAATTCCGTCCAGAAACATTAACTGGTGTGTCTATAATGGATAATTTAATTTATTCAATTTGTAATTTATTCCCGTTCCAAGTGACTGGTGATCACTTTAACTTCCAAACTATTTTATACCTAGCAATTGGAACCGCTATTGTATTATTTACAAAAAATTCTATAGAAAAATTAGAATCTTTCCATCCAAAACCGATTTATGCTCTTGCATTAGCTAGCATGTTTATACTTTCTTTGATGTATTTAAATCGTGTAAGTTCATTCTTATACTTTAATTTCTAATAACCGTAGGTGAAAAATATGTATAAACGTTTTATATGTTGGTTTATTATATTCCTTTTCATTTTATCTGGAATAATTTGCTCTATTGTTTATAAGCTTGACCCATTATATGTATATAAATTTAAGAAGAACGATTATTTTTATGCTACTGAACGCTATCAAATGCCTGGACTTATTAAACATATGGATTATGATACCTTATTTGTAGGAACTTCTATGGGAAGAAACTTCCTTGAACCTGACGCTAACAAATTACTTCATACTACCAGCTTTAATGGCTCTCTTCCAGGTTCAACAGCTAGGGAACAACATATGACAGCCCAGTTAGCTACTCATTCAAAAACTGTTAAAAATATTATTTGGGAACTTAATTTATATTCATTCTCTGGAAAACCTGAATGGGTATCAGAAGGTGCTTCACCATTTCCAACTTACATGTATGATACAAATAAGTTGAATGATATCCAATATTTAATTAGCCCGTATTCTCGAAAAGTAGCATTACAGAATATGAAATTAAAACTAGATCCAACAAAATCTCCACAGGATCCCCATTGGCTATACAAATTTGGAGATGACGAGCCAAAATTCTCAGCAGATATAGCTAAAAGGGTTGTTGATGGAACATCTCATCAATCAATCAGCGATGGTTGGTATCATGAACAAATGCTTAAATCTTTTGATTCTAATATTATTGAACTTGTAAAACAAAACCCGGAAGTGCAATTTACATTTTTCTATGCGCCATATCCAGTAACATATCACGTAGTTATGGATAAAAACGACTCAAAGCATACAAAGGAAAATATGTTATTTAAAAAAGAAGTATACACTAAATTAGCACAACTAAAAAATGTAAAACTCTATGATTTCCAAGACCAAAAAGAAGTTACGTATAATCTTTCTAATTATATGTCTGATCAAACGCATTATTACAGATATATAAA
>NZ_JBNLYE010000196.1:0-7454 GCF_050172095.1 Bacillus sp. GMs2/2 | reverse complement strand
TTATATGGAAGTTTATTCATTTTAATTTTTGTTGAAATTATGATAAAGACGAATAGAAGAGAAATGATTAAATAAGGGAGGGGTTATAATGAAGATTTCTAAAGAAGGTGAAAAGTTTTTAATCGATACGAAAGTATATTTAATAACAAAAGGTATTAAAGAAGAAGATGTGGACGCTTTTCTAGAAGATGCAGAGCTTCATTTAATAGAAGGTGAAAAAAAGGGAAAGACAGTAAGTGACATATTTGGTGACTCACCAAAAGAGTATGCGGAAGAATTAGCGAAAGAGATGGAGAAGGATAAAAGTGGGAGCATAAAAAGTATTTTAGGGATGATTATTGGTATTGGTGGATATTGGTTACTGACAAATATTTTATTTGGAAGTCCAGATCAACAATTTACGTTAACAAATATACAGTTAATTGGTTATCCTATCGTTTTAATCATTACGATTATTGGAACGATTGTTGCATTTAGAATGTCTTCTTTTAAAAGTAAATTAGTAGAATTTGGAATAATTTATGTAATAGTAATGGTTCCTATTTTATTATTGGTGTTATTGATGTTTATGAATAAATGGTATGGGACACCTGTATTGCAATTGGCGACAATGCAAACATATATATTAGCAGCAATTATCTTTTTATTACTTCTTATTGGTGAAGTATATGTTCTTGGCTGGATGGGTGTTTTTGTACTAATTGTTCCTCTTATGATTATGTTCTTATTTAAAGACTTAGAAGAAAGTAATGTATTTTGGGGAATTGCAAAGGTCTTACTTATGTATGGAAGTATATATGGATTAATGAAATGGTCTTTAAAAATTGAAGAAAGAAAAAGTATGAACTAGAAATTCAATAAAAAGCGGCTGCTCTGGATATACCAAAAATTATTTCCAAAGAAATATTATATAGGGATTTTTAGAGGGATTACATTTACATTTAGTTGTCTATTTTTATTTCTAGCAGCCGGGATTTGTTTTGTTGATTGGAATAAGTTGTTTTAAACAGTAACATGAGGGTTACTGTTTTTTTCTTTGCAATAAAGAGCTTTGTAAAGAGAGTGTTTTTTGTTCTGCTGTTAATAAGGAATGAATATGAACGTTTTCTGGACGAGGGACTATCGGATACATAAGATTTGTTGGAGAAGGGTGGTGCTCCGAGCCGGTTGGAGAATGAGGATCTGCATGAGTAAGTTTTCCATGAATACGTCTTGTAAATAAAATATGACCAATTTCGTGAGCGAGCGTATATATATTTTTCATAGGAGCAGCCGAATTTGTTAAAACGATATAACCGGTAAGTTGCTGTTGTTTTGCTAAAGAATAAGCGCAGGCAATTACTGCTGTTTCTTTGAAATAATCACTGCCAATATAACAAATATAAAGGTCGCATTCAGGAGCTTCATTTACACATGTTTGGAAAAAGGATGCCAGCTTTTCTTGACTTTGAATGGAATTTTTATAACTGATTTCACGATCGGAAAAACGGAAAAGTTCATTTAATACAATTACTTCTTGAATTTGAAATGTAATGGGGTGCCAAATTGATTCTGCAACAGCTAAATCTTTTGCGATGCGGTCATCAGAAATATCGGCGCCGGGAGTAATGCAAATACATATATTGACGTATGGATCCATAAGGAACACCTCAAATGAAAAAAAGTTCTTCCTATAATATATGTGGGAAAAAGATGTCATGTATGGATAAACGCCTTCTTTATTGAATATATAGATGACAAGTCGAAAAAATTTCATAGTTCTATAACATGGTGTGGTCGTCTTTTTGATATAGTAAAGGAAAGGGGGAGAATATATGTATACATTAAAAATCGTTTCAGACAGAGAAGCACTTTATCAATTTGCGAGTTATGTAAGAGTTGTACAAGGGGTTGAAGATGTATATGTAGAGGTGGGAGAACCTTTATATGAACATCCTTTAATGAAGTTTTATGTACATATTAAGCTGAAAGAAACATATGAGCAGCATAAAGCGTTACAGGAAATAGCAAGATTAGTAGAGTTGGGTCGTTTTACATATGTCCATTATCGTAATGATGAAATTGAGGAAGCTTTTGAAGCTGTAAAATATGAAAGTTTTAAGAAATAAAGGTGAAAAAAAGGAGGCGAAAGCTTCTTTTTTTCTTTAAAATTACATGAACAAAAAGAGCAAAATTTTGTTATGATAAGGGAGGTTAGGGAAAGGGGAATTTACATATGGGGTATATTGAAGAGTTACGAAAAGTCGTTGGTACAAGGCCGCTTATTCTCGTAGGATCAGCAATTATTATATTAAACGATAATCAAGAAGTATTGCTTCAATATCGTTCAGATACATATGATTGGGGTGTACCTGGTGGGGCGATGGAACTGGGCGAAACGACAGAAGAAACTGCACGTAGAGAGTTATTTGAAGAAACGGGGTTAACTGCAAAAATAATGCAATTTCTTGGTGTTCTATCAGGAAAAGAAGTATATTTCCGTTATCCGAATGGCGATGAAATTTTCAATGTCATTCATCTGTATCAGGCACATCATGTGAGCGGGGAATTAAAGCTCGATCATGAAGGGTTGAAACTTCAATATTTTCCAGTAGATAAGTTGCCAAAATTGAATGAAACAACAGAGAAAATTTTACAAAAGTTTTTATATGCACTAACAGAATAGAAGGTTAATTCCTTCTATTTTTATTATATCAAATATTTTGATTTTTTAGTATGTTTATAGTATGATAGTTATAGATATACATCTTATGGAATTTCACCTAAAAACTTACTAGGGTACATAAGAGAGGGGCAAGTGCAAAATGCATAATGTTGTTATTACAGCTGCAGTTCGTTCGCCAATTGGAACTTTTGGAGGAGCGCTAAAAAATGTAACGCCAGTAGAATTAGCTGTTCCTGTACTTCAGGAAGCTGTAAAACGAGGCGGGGTAGAACCACATGAAGTTGATGAAGTAATTTTAGGTCATTGTATTCAAAGAACTGATGAAGCAAATACGGCGAGAACAGCTGCATTAGCGGCAGGATTTCCTGACACAGTTACGGGATATACAATCCAACGCCAATGTTCTTCAGGTATGCAAGCAATTATGTCAGCTGCAATGCAAATCCAATTAGGTGTAAGTGATGTTGTTGTTGCAGGTGGAGTAGAAGCGATGAGTTCGAGCCCTTATGCATTGAAACAGCACCGCTGGGGACAACGTCTACAGCACGGAGAAATTCGTGATACGGTGTGGGAAGTGTTAGAAGATCCGATTCACCATATTATGATGGGTGAAACAGCGGAAAATTTAGTTGAACAATATGAAATTACAAGAGAGGAACAAGATGAAGTTGCTCTTCGCAGTCATACATTGGCACTGAAGGCAATCGAGTCTGGATACTTTGACGATCAAATTGTTCCTATTACAATAAAAGAGCGTAGAAAAGAAGTTATATTTTCGAAGGATGAACATCCACGTGCAGATATTACAGCTGAAAAATTAGCTGGATTGAAGCCGGCATTCCGTAAAGATGGATCAGTGACTGCGGGGAATGCATCTGGCCTTAATGACGGGAGTGCAGTTCTAGTATTAATGAGCGAAGAAAAAGCGAAAGAAAAAGGTTTACAACCGTTAGCTAGAATTGTTGGATATTCAGTAGCTGGAGTAGATCCAAAAATTATGGGTATTGGACCAGCACCAGCAATTCGTAAAGGTTTAGAAAAAGTAGATTGGTCATTGGAAGATGCAGATTTACTTGAAATTAATGAAGCTTTCGCGGCTCAATATTTAGCTGTAGAGAAAGAGTTAGGCTTAGACCGTGAAAAAGTGAACGTAAACGGTAGTGGCGTAGGACTTGGGCATCCAATTGGTTGTACAGGGGCTCGTATTACAGTAAGTTTAATTCACGAATTAAAAAGACGTGGGTTAGAAAAAGGAATTGCCTCTTTATGCGTCGGTGGCGGTATCGGGGTTGCCTTATTTATAGAAGCACTATAAAAAAGAAGCAGCTATTGCTGCTTCTTTTTTTACGACTCAAATAGA
Source organism: Bacillus sp. GMs2/2 (assembly GCF_050172095.1). Taxonomy (NCBI): domain Bacteria; kingdom Bacillati; phylum Bacillota; class Bacilli; order Caryophanales; family Bacillaceae; genus Bacillus; species Bacillus sp. GMs2/2. The sequence continues at coordinate 3,429 of NZ_JBNLYE010000196.1, read as the reverse complement.
TGATGAAATAATCGATCACGATTTTCAAAGAAAAGTTTCGTCGTTTGGTAATGCTCAGTTTCTTCTAATGTGGATTCGTGAATCCCTTCTTGTGTTAAAGAATATATAGTGGATTCAGGGTAGGCCATTAAAATAGGAGAATGCGTCGCAATAACAAATTGTGAACCTTGTTCCGCTAGCTCGTGCATTCGAATGAGCATGGAAAGTTGTCTCATTGGTGATAAAGCTGCCTCAGGCTCATCTAAAATGTATAAACCTTGTCCTGAAAAACGATTCATAAATAATGAGAAGAACGATTCGCCGTGTGATTGTTCGTGTAGTGAAACGCCGCCGTAAGATTTTATTGCATCTATTTCATCAATATAAGAAGCAACGTTATAAAATGATTCAGCGCGAAGAAAGAAACCGTCGTTTGGTGTATTGAAACTTTTTGAAATTCGAAGGTATTCATGTAAAGATGAATGGGAATCGTTTGTGCTAAAGCGGAAGTTCTTCGTTCCACCTTCTGCATTAAAACCTAACGCAATTGCAATTCCTTCAAGTAATGTTGATTTACCTGTTCCGTTTTCTCCAATAATGAATGTTACATTTGGATGGAAAGCTAGTGATTGTAATGTTCGGATAGCAGGTAAGCAGTAAGGATATGCGGAAAAACTAGGGATATTTTCTTTTTTTAATGTGACATTTTGTAAAAAAGGTACGTCAATCAATATATAAACCTCAATTCATAACGGATTTTGAATTTAAAAAGGCAGAAAATACAAGTGTTAATGACACCTGAATCCCTTCCTTATTTTCTGAATATTTTATGTGGATTATATCATTTAAACTATCATATTCCAATGTGAAAATAAATATTGCATGAAGATCCATTCTCTCGTTATGATATATGGTATTCTATTGAAAATGTGAGAAGGAGTTAAAGTATGCCGTTTACATTTGCACATCCAGCAGCAGTTCTTCCTTTTGCGAAAAAGCATTCTAAACATATTTCAGTAACGGCTCTTATATTAGGTAGTATGGCGCCTGACTTTGAATATTTCTTACACTTTAGACCGTATGGTGTAATTGGGCATACGTGGCTTGGATTCTTATATTTCAATTTACCACTTGTCTTTTTGTTAGCATACATATATCATTACATTTTAAAAAAGCCGTTTATAACGCATTTGCCTAAACCGTTTGCTGGTTATTATTCATATGCAATAGATGAGAGGTGGGGGCTATATACATGGAAAGAATTCTTTGTATTTTGCTATTCTGCATTATTCGGTATGCTCACGCATGTCGTTTGGGATGCATTTACTCATAATACAGGCTATTTTGTTATGAAAATACCATTATTACAAAGAGAATGGTACGGTATCTCTGTTTATAAATATATGCAACATGGAAGTACATGTATTGGTGTTCTACTATTAGTATACGTTTTATGGAAGTATAGAAATGAAATGGGTAAAGATCTTATTTTAGCTTCGGAAAAAAGAAAGTATTGGGTTTCAGTAATTGTTGTAGCAACTATTATATTTATCGTGCACGCGTTCCTAGATCCCTATTTTCATATTTTCCAAATTGGAGGTATAATAGTATCTGGACTGACAAGTTCATTTTGTGGACTTGTCATTGTTTCTATAGTTTACAAAGCCAGGGACTAATTTTATATTCATGAATGATAGCGTTAGGAGAAATGAAATGATGAAAGCATGGAAAAGTATTTTTGTTTTATGTAGTTTTCTTCTTATGTTAAGTGGTTGCTTCCATCAAGAAGAAAAGAAAGCTGAACCAAAGAAGAAAGAATCTATTCCTGAAACAAAAGAATATGGTGGGCGTGAGCTGAAAAAAGTAGGACAAAAAGTGAAAGAAACAGGATGGGGTACTTTCAAGTTAGAGCAGATGCATTCTGTGAATCAAACATTTGAAGTAGCGCCAATGAAAATTCACGTACAAGATGTGAAAGTAATTTCTTTATCACAGATGAGTGAAAAGGCAAAAAAAACATTGAAAGTATACACGGCACTAACCCCTGAAGAAGTAAAACGGAGATTAGGGGATAAAGTAAGCCAAGAAGATGCAGAATTATATGCATCGCTAAGTGGAACAGAGATTAGTAATACAATTCGTTACGTTGAGATTACATATAAAGTGGAGAATACCGGAAATAAAAATATGCAATTTTTCTCTATGAATGATGTTATGATTAATGGTAAGCAACATTTTAAAGTAGCCACTCAAAACTTTTTATATGACGAAGATACGTTAGTTGGTACAAAAAATGTATCAAGAGAAGACTATAAGCCTGGTGAAACAAGAGATGGTATTATTGGTTTAATACTTGACGATGGAAAAGACAAGGTAAAGGATATTCAGTTTACAACTGATGATTTACTTGCAGGGGATTCAGAAACACAAGATGTTGTAAAAGAGCCACAAACGTTTAACATCTCACTAAAATAATGTAAGACAAAACAGTCAGCATTCAAATATTATGCTGACTGTTTTTTTATTTCTTTTATGTATGAATCTACATTTTGAAAAGGTACCTTAATTTTAAACGCATCTTTTTGTTCATTAAATTGCTTTTCATTGTAGGGACCGAAACGTTTATTGTGCTTTACGTCAATAATCCAATAATGTTCACTTTTTTTATTTGCAATTGCTGCGTCAGGGTTATTCGGATCTGATTTTTCCTCGGTTTGTTTTGCAATAATGTATTTATCATCCCAAGCAATGTCTGTAATTTTTGCAGGGATGTATTGTGTGGCATATACAGCATCTTGCGAGGGGAAAAGTTCAAATGCATTTCCAGAAGTACGTATGAGTTCGTATTCATCGTTAACCGTATAAGTTAAGTGACCTGTGTTTCCTGCACAACCAGTTAATAGGAAGGCGACGAATAGGATTATCCATTTTTTCAATATGGGAACCTCCTTTATAATGCTATTGTAACAAATTGTACAAGAAAAGTAAGAGAAACGCTAGTTTACAATGTTTTTTAGAAGTGGTACGATGAGACGGGTAAAGAAGGATATGAAGGAGTCGACATAAAATGAAGTTAAAGATGCATCGTCCAGCGCTTGTAATGAATCGCATAGGTGCTTCCCTAATTGACATGTTTTTAATCTCGGTTATGTATGGTGCAGTAGTAGCTGTTATGACCGGAAACTATAGTGCTATGTTTAAGCGCTTTAATATAAGCTTAGGTGATTTTAGATATGATTTCGCAGTAGTTTTTATATTAATGGCGATATATTTTATTGTGTTACCCTTTATTTGGAACGGTGTTACACTTGGAAAAAAGGTAACGAGAATAAAATTAATTTCATTGAAGAGTGAAAAGCTAACGTTGCAAACATTAATTATAAGATTTTTTGTAGTGTTATTACCGAACGTATTGCTATTAGGAATTCCATTAATATGTAATATATATAT
>NZ_JBNLYE010000195.1:0-7466 GCF_050172095.1 Bacillus sp. GMs2/2 | reverse complement strand
TGAAGCAGCAAAAGCAGGGAGAAAAAAGGTCCATCCAGTCTTTGCTGTAATATTAGCCATTATATTTTTGACTTTAGGCGAACTTTTTATGTTATTTATGTTATTTTTACCGAAAGCTGAAACGATATTCATGAAAGGTATTTATGACAATGTTAGAATGGTGTTAACGTTTGGCGGAGCTATATTTATTTTATTTATATGGGTTCGTTTTGTAGAAAAAAGACCTTTTTCATCCATTGGCTTTTGGAAAGAGAAATGGATGAGAAAGTATTTAAAAGGTGCGTTAATAGGGTTTTTATTTATTTCAACGCCAGTTATTCTACTATTATTAATGGGGAGTGTGAAATTGCAAGTACAACATATTACCTCAACAGTGATAGTAGGAATAGTAGGATCTCTAGTTGCATTTTTAATACAAGGGGCAACGGAAGAAATTATTGTACGAGGTTGGTTATTCCCGGTTCTTTCTGTTAGAAGTCGTATATGGGTTGGAATAATTGTAACTTCATTTTTATTTGGATTTCTTCATCTACTTAATCCAGGAATTACAATATTATCTATATCGAATATAATATTAGTGGGTGTTTTCGCAGCTTTATATGTATTGAAAGAAGACGGTCTGTGGGGAATATGTGCATGGCACTCAATTTGGAACTGGGCTCAATATAATGTATATGGTTTTGCAGTTAGTGGCACAACTGTATATTCTACTCCAATTTTTAAGTCTATAACAAATGGACCAGAAACATTGCATGGAGGCACGTTCGGAATTGAAGGTAGTATCATTACAACAATCATGCTCACTGTCGCTTCAATTGTTTTATGGAGAAAGTTATGGGGAAGAAAAGCGAAACAACGAAATTTTAGTTAATGAAAGAGGGAGAAACTATGGGGATAATAGCATTTGAGGGAGCAAGCGCTGTTGGTAAAAGTACCACGTGCCGTGAATTAGAAAAGAATTATGGTGCTTATATAATACCTGAAGTGAATTCTTTATTTGAAAGGCCAAAAAATGAACATAGAACATGGTATTTTGAAAAACAAGTTGAGCGCTGGAATATAGCTGTTCAGAAGTCAAAGCAATATGAATTAGTAATACTCGATGGCGATATTTATCAGCCACTTAGTTATAATTGGTGTTTTCATTTTGATATATTTAATCAGCCATTATCTTTAATAGAAAATTTTTATAAAGAAAAGATGATAAATAGGGAAATTGGCTTTCCGAATCAATATTTTTATTTATATACGAACGATGAAGAACTTAGAAAACGGAAAGTATCTGATGAAACGAAAAGAAGGAGAAACTTTGAAAAACATTTACATATATCAAAATCGTTTCAGCGTTATTATGAAAATTTAAATACTGTTACAGATGGGTATTGTAAATTAATTGAGGCAAAAAGTGTAAGAAATAATGAATTAGAAATAGTGAGAAACTCACAAAATTTGAACGTGTGTGAAGAAAGACGTTTTGATGTTTCGAAGTTAGATGCTATTACGAAGTGGTTAAAAGAAAATCGTGCATAAAGTAAAAACAACGAGTGTTGTAGAACGCGCTCGTTGTTTTTTTGTTTCTTTATAAATATAAAGGAAAAATTTGTAGAATATTTTCATTATTTAACAGAATAATCTTTCAATTTTAAAGAAAAAGAAATACAATATGAGGAAGTATATATAAATAATATGATAGGGGATGGGATGCGATATTTTGAATGAAGTAACAGTTTTTATATAAGAAATAATTAGGTAGTCAGAACGGAGATATTTGGGAGGAAACAAGCGAGATGAAAACATTTTTGAAAATAATAGGTGTTATAGCTGGTATGGCGGTAATTGGAGTAGGTTTAACATATGGTATGCTGCATTATTTAAATAATAGTAAACCAGCTGCGAAAAAGGCATCACCAGCTGCTCCAGCAGTAGAAGTATTAGCTGATAGTAACGTAAAAGCAGAAGATGCAAAGCTTTTAGAAAATGGAAATTATTCATTGCCGAATAGTGGTTTTAATAAAAATTTTAAATGGACAGATGAGAACATACAGACAGCATTACATGAAATGGCACATCAAAAAGCGAAAGCTGATCAAAAGTGGGGCTATATTTTTATTACACAAGAGCGGATTGAAAGCTTAATTGATATTGTAAAGAGTAATGATCTTGTACAGGGAAGTACATATGTAGAAATTTTAGAACGATGGAAACAAGGAAAATATGAAAAGGTTGATGGGGATCACAATAAGATTTGGAAATTACAAAGTGGGAATTTAGGAGAAGGAAAAGGAGTAATGTCGGAAGCTGAGCAAAAAGAATTAATTAATCAAGTGTTTATGAACAAAGGTACATATTCAGGTAGTAAATTAATTGCAGGTGGGGGACAGACTAATAAATAGTATACTAATTAATGAAAGAGAGTAATTGCTTATTAGGCAATTACTCTCTTTCTATGTACGTCTTAATATTTTAGTCTCGTTCAAGTAAGGAAAGGAACGATTGTAATACCGGGGAAATCCATCTAGATTTATGATAGATTACATAACTTTGAATAACTGTTGGAGTTTCGATAGGTTGAAAACATAGTTGTCCTTTTTGGCAACTTTCTTGTACAACGATATAAGGAAGAATTGAAATGCCTAACTCACACATAACGGATTGTTTAATAACTTCAACATTGGAAGTTTCAAATGTTTTAGCTGGAATATTTCCACTTTGACGTAAAAAACGATCTACCATTGGCCTATAGCCGCAGCTTTGTTCTGTAAAAATGAACTGGGTGTCTTGTAATAACTGGAATGGATTTGTATGCGCAGAGGAATAAGATGGTAAAATCCATCCAAATGTTTCATTACTAAAAGTACGCGTAATAAAATCATTATGTTCTATACTTTCTCCAATTATGAAGACAACGTCTGTTTCTCCTTCACGTAATTTTTGTAATGCTTGTTCATTTGTGTTTGTTTCAAGTACGATATTTACTTTTGGATTTTTCTGTTTGTAAGTACGTAATAATTGTGGTAATCGGTATACCGCTAATGATTCATTAGATGTAATACTTAATGTACCTTCTAAATAATCTTTATTTTGGGGGATTTCTCGCGCTTTTTCATATATTGAAAGTAATTCTAATGCATAAGGATGAAATTGATGACCTGCTTTTGTAAGTAGCACTTTTTTCCCTAACCGATCGAAAAGAGGAATATGTAAATCGTTCTCTAAAGCTTTCATATGTGCTGTAACAGTAGATTGCGCATAACCTAGCGCATGCGCAGCCTTAGAAAAATTACCATACTTCACAATGGCGCAAAATGTTTTAACATGTCTCATTTCCATAAACGATCCCTCTTTTATTATCATGATTTGTGAATGATTATATCATGTATTTTAATTTTCCAAATGATTAAATTCTGTATAAAATGAAATTGTAGAAATATTCATTTAGGTGATATTGGAGGAGAAAAGATGAAAAAAAAGGGCTATCATGTAGCTGTTGTTGGGGCTACAGGTGCGGTAGGGCAAAAAATTATTGAACTGTTAGAGAATGAAATGAAGTTTAATATAGTTGAAGTTACATTGCTTTCGTCAAAACGATCCGCTGGTAAGAAAGTAAGATTCAAAGGACGAGAGATAATTATAAAAGAGGCAAAAACAACTAGCTTTGAAGGTGTAGATATTGCCTTTTTTAGCGCTGGGGGAGAAGTATCTAGACAATTTGTAACTCATGCAGTTTCTAGTGGTGCGATTGTAATTGATAACACAAGTGAGTACCGAATGGCACAAGGTGTACCGCTCGTTGTTCCGGAAGTGAATGCGCATACTTTAAAGCAGCATAAAGGTATCATTGCAGTTCCAAATTGTTCAGCATTACAGATGGTAACAGCACTTCAGCCGATTCGAAAATCATTCGGTTTAGAAAGAATTATCGTTTCAACATATCAAGCCGTATCGGGTTCTGGCATTCATGCGATTCATGAATTACAAGAGCAGGCTAAGTCTATGCTTGCTGGTGAAGAAGTGAAAAGTAATATATTACCGGCGAAAAAAGATAAAAAACATTACCCAATAGCGTTTAATGTACTGCCTCAAGTAGATATATTTACAGACAATGATTTTACTTTTGAAGAAGTAAAAATGATTCAAGAAACGAAGAAAATATTAGAAGATGAAAACCTGAAAATGGCAGCTACTTGTGTACGTGTTCCAGTTGTATCAGGGCATTCAGAATCGGTTTATATAGAACTGGAAAAAGAAGCAACCGTTACGGAAATTAAGGAAGTATTAATGGATGCACCAGGTGTTATTTTGCAGGATAACCCTAGTAAACAGCTGTATCCAATGCCATTATATGCAGAAGGGAAAATAGATACATTTGTCGGAAGAATACGTAAAGATCCTGATATGCCAAACGGATTCCACCTCTGGATTGTTTCTGATAACCTATTAAAAGGTGCGGCTTGGAATTCAGTTCAAATCGCAGAGACTTTAGTAGAAAAGGGAATACTTTAATCTAGTTTGAAAAACCGGGGAATCGATAATCATTTTCCGGTTTTTATCCCGCTATTTGCTGGGCAGTAAGACCCCCACTGATTAAAGCTTCACTTTATTTAATAATTGTTTTCTTTATTTCGCCCAACTTTAATTTAAATTAGTCGTTATTGAACTTTTACAAATATCTACTTTATGTGCAGTGAAGCGTAAGGTTTTGGATTCTGCATGAATTGTTAGGTTAATAATAATCGATAACGGCATTTCGACCATTTTCACAATATCTTCTATAGCAATATACTCATTTTCTGCTTCGTTATAATAAACAACAGAACGAATTACTGCCTCGTTATTTTCAATGTCAATTTCAAACATCATAGGGAATTTTTCACCATTATGTAAGAATAGTTTGCCTAGTACGATTGAACCGTTTAGCTCCTCTGTAAAATTAGTAGTTGCTGCTGATTTTACCCATGTTTCGTCATGTTCTTCGTTTTCCTCTTCATCTATTGCCCATTCCCAAATGGGGTTTTGTTTTAGGTCTTCAATAGTTAATTCATCAATTGGTTTGCAATTGCTCATACATAAATTCTCCTTTTGCTTTGATAAATAAGTTTCTTAGTTTCATGAATTAGATGATTGCTTATAAGTGGGGACAATGTATTGTTTTTGTTTATCGGATGTCAAATCACTTTATTTTGGAACTCTATTATTACCATAATCTTAACAAGGCAATTATCAGTTAGCAAATAATCATTAGTTGAGAGTTTTGATGAGGTCTGATGTGAAGGAAAGATAGTGAAAAACAACAGGAATGAATAAAAGTTCTTTAGTACTATGTGGTATAATATGGTAGTGTAAAGAGTGCGTTTATACAGGAGGGATTACCAATGCTAAAAGTTATGTTACCATTTGTTCTTATCTTTTTTCTTGTTATTGCGATGTATATTGCTTATCAAAAGAGAAAAAAATCTGGGATAAAAGGATTGAAAAGTGCGTTAACTTCTATTTGCTTCTTTTTACTCGCAATCTTAAATATGTTTGCATATTGGTTTCACTTTGGCGGTGCTTTTACTTGGTTATTTTCAATTGTATTATTGCTAGTTGGTGCATATTTTACTAAATATATTCCAATATCTAAAAAGGTACATTAAAATCTATAAGAGTTTAATATAATGTTTACTTTGTTTTGAAAAGAGATTATTCTACTAGATCGTTGTGAAACGGTTTCATAGGATAATCTCTTTTGTTTAGTTTTGGAAAGAACGTACTGTACTTTTTAGTTGCTCAATAAATTCTCGAGTTGCAGCACACATATATTTATCTTTTCTATAAATTAGCCCTATTTCAATTGTTGGAGTAGGGTTTTCTATTTTAATAGCTTGAATGTTTTTATTTTGTAAAAAGTCTATATATGGTTTGGGTAACACTGTAATTCCCATTCCTTTGGAAACCATTTGGATTAAAGATTCCATCGTGCTAATTTCTAAAATTGGTCTTGGTTTAAAGTTGAATTTTTGACAATGAGATGTAATTAGTTCGGTTAAAAAGAAATTTTTAGGTAAAAGAATTAAAGGGTAGTTCTGTAATTCAGCAATAGATACATGATTACGTTCAGCTAATCGATGACCAGTTGGCACGACTAATGTAAGATCGCTTTTGTATAGAGGGATAGAGAGAATCTCTTTATCTTGCACCGGGAGAAATGTAATTCCAATATCTAGTTCGTTTCGTAATAATTTTTCACGAATATCTCCTGTGCGAAGCCCTAATACAGAAAGCTCTATATTGGGATATAAATTATTGAAATTTAAAATAGCTGTTGGTAGTAAATAATTTACGACGGTTAACAAAGCCCCTATTGTTAAGGAACCTTGCTGTAATCCGTTTAGGTCTTGAATAGCTGAACGAGCTTGTTCGACTTCATGAAAAATGGTTTTACTATGTGATAATAAAATCTTCCCTGCTTCAGTTAAAGATATTTTTTTACCAATTCGATCGAAAAGTGGCATTCCTATTTCATGCTCTAATGCACGTATTTGTTGACTTAGAGAAGGCTGTGAAATATTTAATTTCTCAGCTGCTTTTGTGAAATGTAATTCTTTTGAAACAGCTAAAAAGTATTCAAGTTGTCGTAATTCGATTGGAATCACCTCAAGTATAATAATAGGTTATACCTATCATTATTATATAAATAATTGAATTGAACAATGATTTTAAAGGTTTTATAATCATCTTTATATAGCAGAGAGGGTTGTAAAAATTAATTGAGAGAAAATACATGTAACACCTTTAAAGGAGGAAATAGAATGGCTAATGAATATCAATTGTTATCTTTAAATATAGGATTACCAAAAGAGGTTACATACGGTGGAAAGGTAGTTCATACAGGCATAAATAAGAAACAAGTAAAGGAACCGGTATATTTATCCTTTGTAAAATTTAATGGGGATGGACAAGCTGACTTAGTTCATCATGGAGGAGTAGATAAAGCAGTTTGTGTTTATACTGGTGATCACTATCCATACTGGGAAAAAGAATTGAATCAAGATCTTGTATATGGGGCTTTCGGAGAAAATATAACAGTTAGTGGTATGAGCGAAGAGGATGTTTGTATTGGTGATACATTTGAGCTAGGACAGGCAATCGTACAGGTAACACAACCAAGGCAACCTTGTTTTAAATTAGCAAAAAAATATAATATTCCAAAGTTACCACTATATTTTCAAGAAACAGGATATACAGGATTTTATTTTCGTGTATTAAAAGAAGGATGGGTATCATCAGTCGACACCTTAAAAAGACTACAGTCTGATCCAAAAGGTGTTTCAGTAGCATTCGCTAACCGTATTATGCATAAGGAAAAACAAAATATTGAAGGGGTAAAAAGGATATTAGAAGTAAATGCACTTTCAAATAGTTGGAGAAAGTCTTTTGAAAAGCGTATAAGTGGAGAAGAAATTAATACGAAGGAAAGACTTGAA